>NZ_RZTA01000091.1:0-26712 GCF_004023115.1 Mesorhizobium sp. M6A.T.Cr.TU.017.01.1.1 | reverse complement strand
GCGAGAGGAGATTGTGGCGGCGGCCAACCGCCACGAATGTCGCCCGCGCCGTCTCGGCGTCGATCTCGCCGTCCATCGCGGCCCGGCAAGCCTTGGCGGCGATGTCATGCGCGGCCGTCCGGCTCGCCGCCGGCCAGTCGGCAAGCAGCGCATAGGCTTCAGCGCCGCTTTCTATCTTCGACGGCGTGCCTAGGCCGGTAAGGATGGTGACCGGCTTTTCAAAAGAAGAACGATCCATGACACTCTCCTTTCGGAGTTCAACTGTCTCCATTCCGGGTTCAAGAATCTGGCCGGGCTCAAGAATCTGGCCGGTTCCGCGCGAATTTCGGACGCAGCTGACATCAGGATAGAAGACGTGGCGCCGGCGAGCCGGCGAGCCGGCACGGCCGGCGTGCTCGGCCGTGGTAGCGACCGATGCGCCTTGACCAGCGCCTCCAGCCAGGCCACCACGCCGAGAGGCGGATGCTCGCGCCCGCAGAGCCAGTTCCTTGCTCTGGAGACCGCATAGCCCGCCTCTTCGGCGAAATCGGTTTCCGACCATCTCAGCAGGCGCAGGCACTCACGCATCCGCGCCGCAATCATCTCCTCTGCCCCCTTTGCCGGCTCCCAATCGCTGAGCCGACAGGAACATCAGCGTAAAGGCCGCCTTGCGGCGATCCCAACCGGCCGACTCGACTGCGTCAAGCAATCCGTCGACAAGCGGCGCCAGCGCCGTCTTGCACTCCGTTTCATAGTTGAAATCGGTCCTGGGAAGGGTCGGCGCGGCGATCTTTCCAAAACTGTTCATCATGTCCATGGCAACACCTGCATATGGTCCGGGCACGACCGTGCGCGCCTTCGCATCGGCGGGCACGGTCGTTTGTCCTCAGAGGCCTGGCGTCAGTAATCCATGCCGGCACCGGCAGGCATCGCCGGCGTGGCCCCTTCCTTCTTCGGCTTCTCGGCCACCATCGCCTCTGTGGTGACGAGCAGGCCGGCGACAGAGGCGGCGCCCTGCAGCGCAGTGCGCACGACCTTGGCCGGATCGATGACGCCCTGTGCGTAGAGGTCGCCGAACTCGTTGGTCTGCGCGTTCCAGCCATAGCCGAAGTCGGTCGTCTCGCGCAGCTTGCCAACGATGATCGAACCTTCCGCACCGGCGTTCTCGGCGATCTGGCGCACCGGCGCTTCGATGGCGCGACGCACGATGTCGACACCGGTCTTCTGGTCGGGATTGTCGACGGCGACGTTGTCGAGCGCCTTCGCCGCCCTGAGCAGCGCCACGCCGCCGCCGGGCAGGATGCCTTCCTCGACCGCCGCGCGTGTGGCGTGCATGGCATCGTCGACGCGATCCTTGCGCTCCCTGACCTCGATCTCTGTCGAGCCGCCGACGCGGATGACGGCGACACCGCCGGCGAGCTTGGCCAGCCGCTCCTGCAGCTTCTCGCGGTCGTAGTCGGAGGTGGTTTCCTCGATCTGCGCCTTGATCTGGCTGATGCGCGCCTGGATTTCATCCTTGCGGCCGGCACCGTCGACGATGGTGGTGTTCTCCTTCTCGATCAGCACCTTCTTGGCGCGGCCAAGCATCTCCAGCGTGACGTTCTCAAGCTTGATGCCGAGGTCTTCCGAGATCGCCGTGCCGCCGGTCAGGATGGCGATGTCTTCCAGCATGGCCTTGCGGCGGTCACCGAAGCCCGGCGCCTTGACGGCTGCAACCTTCAGGCCGCCGCGCAACTTGTTGACGACCAGCGTCGCCAGCGCCTCGCCCTCGACGTCCTCGGCGATAATCAGCAGCGGCTTGCCGGATTGCACGGCGGCCTCGAGCACGGGAAGCATGGCCTGCAGGTTGGAGAGCTTCTTCTCGTGGATCAGCACATAGGGTTCTTCAAGTTCGACCCGCATCTTGTCCTGGTTGGTGATGAAATAGGGCGAGAGGTAGCCACGGTCGAACTGCATGCCTTCGACCACTTCCAACTCGGTCTCAGCGGTCTTGGCCTCCTCGACAGTGATGACGCCCTCATTGCCGACCCTTTCCATCGCCTCTGCGAGGAAACGGCCGATCTCGGCATCGCCATTGGCAGAGATGGCGCCGACCTGGGCGATTTCGTCGTTCCTGGTCACCTTGCGGGCATTGGATTTCAGGTCGGCGACGACGGCGTCGACCGCCTTGTCGATGCCGCGCTTCAGGTCCATCGGGTTCATGCCGGCAGCGACCGCCTTGGCCCCTTCCCTGACAATGGCCTGAGCAAGAATCGTCGCGGTCGTGGTGCCATCGCCGGCGGTGTCGCTGGTCTTCGAGGCGACCTCGCGCACCATCTGCGCGCCCATGTTCTCGAACTTGTCCTCAAGCTCGATCTCTTTCGCCACCGTCACGCCGTCCTTGGTGATGCGCGGGGCGCCGAACGACTTGTCGAAGACAACGTTGCGGCCCTTGGGACCGAGCGTCACCTTCACCGCATTGGCGAGAATATCGACGCCGCGCAACATCTTCTCGCGGGCTTCGGTATGGAATTTCACATCCTTGGCAGCCATTGGATAACTCCTTCAAATAGGCAGCTTTTCGTTGACTGATTGCTTGTTGCGGCCCCGCTCAGGCGGCCTTCTTCACTTCGCCGGTCAATTCGATCACCCCCAACACGTCGCTCTCCTTCATGATGAGCAGGTCTTCGCCATTGAGCTTGATCTCGGTGCCGGACCACTTGCCGAACAGGATGCGATCGCCGACCTTGACGTCCAGCGGCTGCAACTGGCCGCTATCGTCACGCGCCCCGGGACCGGCCGCAATCACTTCGCCTTCCTGCGGCTTTTCCTTGGCGGTGTCGGGAATGATGATGCCGCCCGCGGTCTTCTCGTCGACCTCGATGCGGCGGACCAGGATACGGTCATGCAATGGACGGAACGCCATGTCGTTCTCCTCATAGGACAAACAGATTTTCTTGGACCTCCCTTCGCAGCCGGCCGGTACAACGGCCGATGCGACGGTGCGCGACCCTTGCTCAGGCATCGCGCATATCGAATTAGTCTGCCGATCCAGGCTTTCAAGAGGACGCCGAAAAAATTTTAGCACTCGCCATGGTCGAGTGCCAACACACTGTAATTGTGGCGCTATTCCAGAATTTGAACTGACGGATGCGGCTTGAAATCGCGGCGCAGCCTTTCCGACATCCTTGTCGGTCCTGGCACGCCTGCCGGCGGCCGGAACCGATGAGTAAGCGGAGGCGTTTTTCCATGCGGAGGACGGTAACGAGTTCTGGCTCCAGATGCAGGGTTTTGGCCCGATAACGGCAGAGATCCATTATCGTCTTCCCGACTATCAGGACCTGCTGCAGCTCTTGATCTGGCAGGAATACGACATCACCCCGGATTTCCCGACGCTGAAGCATTTCCTCGACTATTGGGAACGTGAGATCGAAGGCCCGCTGCATTCCGTGCGCGTCGCCCATCACCGTCTGATCCAGCCCTCCGAATGGTGGGCGGTGGACGGTGTTATTACGCTGCAGTAAATGGCGCGCCTCTTGCCCCTTGTGGGAGAGGTCGGATTGCCCCGATTTGTCCTTCACAAATCGGTTGGCAATCCGGGTGAGGGGCAAGCACGCGCCGTCGGAGAAACGGCCGATCAGGTGGATTTACGTCCCGTGACAAGCAGTCCGGCCGTGCGAGCCGCCTTGACGAAGGCCGTGCGAGCCTCGCGGGCGGTGCGCCAACCGTCGAGCGCGTCGCGGCAGGCGCGATAGGCTGCGCGCCAGCTCCGGCCCCGCGCCCGGTCCGGCCACTGCTGCATGCATTCGATGGCTTCCCAACCGCTGGCGACCTTGCGCTCTCCGACGGATTGGAGCTTGAGTGTGATCGGCTCGGAAAACGGGACGTCCTTCATCACTTTCTCCTTCATTCTGTTTTTAGAGCAAGTAGCATCCTCGAATAAGCAGGAAGGCGGCCCGATCGGCGCCGGTGAACGAGATGGTTCGTCTGCCTGCGCGCTTCAAGACCTCCCTGCCCAAACCCCTGTCCCCTGCCCGACGCAACGGCCGGCTATAAGTCGTCGTCCGGCGGCTCGAGAAGCCCGATCAGCGTCGCCACCCTTGCCGACGGCAGAGGGCGGCCCTCGTTCACCAGCGCCTCATCGGCGCCGACCCAGGCAAAGGCCTCGCGCAACTCCTCGATCGTCGCGCCGGTCGAGGCGATGTCGGCGATGACGGCGTCGTCCACCGGGCCCAGCACCGATATGATGTCGTCGCGTGTCATGGTCATGATATCCTCCATGCGGCGTGCCGGCGCGACCCACAAATGAAGGTTGAAACCGGCATTGCCAGCCACAATCTGGCAACAAAAAATCTGGCAGCGCGACAGAATCTGGGTCTTGATTTCGGGCTGACAATAACCAAATCAAAATTGCCGGTTGCTGAATGGGGCCGGCAGAACCCAGGGAGCGCCAGCTCTTTGGCGTTCCTCGTACTATATTGCTCTATGGAGGATGTAGCTATGAGAACCGCATCCGATTTTTCCCCGCTCTATCGGTCGAGCATCGGTTTCGACCGCATCTTCGACCTTCTGGAAAACGCGCCTCAGACTGACAGCTGGCCGCCTTATGACATCGAGCGAAGCGACGAAAACAGCTATCGCGTGACAATCGCGGTCGCCGGCTTTTCCGAAGACGATCTCGACATCAGCCACGAGCCCAACCTTCTGATCGTCTCTGGCGAGCGCAAGGAACAGGACAAGGTTGAATATCTGCATCGCGGCCTGCCGGTGCGACCGTTCACACGGCGCTTCGAGCTTGCCGATCACATGACGGTCACCGGCGCCTCGCTCAACAACGGCCTGCTGACGATCGACCTCGTGCGCGAAGTGCCCGAGGAGATGAAGCCGCGTCGCATCACGATCACTAGGGAAGACGGCGCGCCGAAGGCCGGGCAGGTTGAGAAGCCGAAGCAGGCCGCCTGAGCGAGGGTGAACTCTGGCGCCGCCTGGCACAACCAGTCGAGAAAGGAGAACACCAATGGCTATTCGTGATCTCATTCCCTGGGGCCGGGAGAATAGTCCGGTTCCCAGCTTCTATCGTGACGATGACCGGGATCCGTTCATGGCGTTGCATCGCGAGATGAACCGCATGATCGACGACGCATTCCGCGGTTTCGAAACGCGCATGCCCTCGTTCAGCGGATTTTCGTCGGCGCGCGCCAACTGGCCGAGCGTTGAGATCTCCGACGGCGAGAAGGAGGTCCGCGTGACCGCCGAAATCCCCGGCATGGACGAGAAGGACATCGAGGTGCTGCTCGACGACGGCGTGCTGACGCTGCGCGGCGAGAAGCGCTCCGAGACCGAGGACAAGGACAGGCACTTCTCCGAGCGGTTCTACGGCCGCTTCGAGCGCCGCATCCCGCTCGGCTACGAGGTCGAGGAGGACAAGGTGAATGCTGCCTTCCATAACGGCGTGCTCAGCGTGACGCTGCCCAAGACCCAGCGCGCGCAGACGAAGGCCAGGCGCATCGCCATCAGCGGCAGTGCCGTCAGTCCCGGCAAGAGCAAGCACTGACAACATCGGCAGCCGGACGCGCACGCGCCCGGCTGCGCTCAGTCGGTGCATACGCCACCCGACTCGCCGCGCTTGCGATCGAGCTTCGTGAACATGCGCTCGCGCGCCGCAAGCATCTCATCCCTGGAAATCGCGCCGTCGCCATTGGTGTCGAGCCGTTGCAGGATGCGCTTTCCCGGCGTGTCGTTTCCCTGGCCGTGCGCTGCGGAAAGCGGCACGAGCCCCATAAGCAGGGCCGCAATGAGTGCTGAACGTTGCATGGAGATGGTCCTTTCGCTGTCATTGGTCGCGCCGTCGTGGGTTTTGGCGGCGACTGCTGACCGATACGCAGGAAGGACCCTGCCCCTACGCTCGCCGGCGAAAAATTCTCGCCAAGCAACCGGCCCGCGCTGACAGACGATCAAGCAATATCATGCGGGCCGTGATCGATATCTAGTCAAGCAAACTCACTATTTGCAGGACCAGGACCAACAGCACAAAGCCAAGGACGGATGCAAAGAGAGCGATCCAAAAAACGGAGCGTTGCTTTCTGCTCACGGCTTTCCCCCCAGCGCACATCCCCTGCCCACCATACGAACGTTGGTCTCATAAAGTTTGCTTGAGGCCGGCGGAGAGGAGCAACCATGACTGCTTCAGGCAAAAAGAATCTCTTGCCAGGGTGCTCGTTCACGAGGGCGGTTACATCCTTCATCCAGACTATGCGGAACATTAGCATCTTCTAATAGCTGTATTTGAGCAGTGGAGCCTTCGGGCTCCCACTGCAGATCGGGCTGCAACCTGATCGGCCCGCGCTCTCCGCCAGAGGCGCGGGCTTTCATTTGTTCGGCCGATGCGCCAGGCCACACGCTGGCCGCACATTGGAAGTCTGCGGGAGCATTAGTAGCAGAGGTCGCTACCGTGGCGTTCCTGGCGCCCAGGCAACGGAGTCCGTCGTCCGACAGGGCGGCGGGCTTTCGTTTCAATTGTCGAACTTTATCGGCTTGTCGGAGCTGAGCGAACAGCCTCGCCATCCGCTCGCATCCGGTACGATGCAGAAACGCTAGCCCACATGAGCAATCCTGGCATGGACGCTGCTGGAGCAAGTCTACAGAACAGGAGCCAATTCCAGCATCACGAAAGCGGTGACACCCAGCACGACAAGGGCATAGGCCGCATAAAGAACAAGCAGCAACACTTCAAAATCGCGGAACAAGGCTGTGGTAGCCTTGATCTGTTGCGGCTCTCTTTTCTCGATGAGGTCGGCTTCGGGGTGCCCCGCTCTGACGACGACATAGCCAATCCTGTCGTTCTCGGCTGCCTGCAATATCCGTTCCGCGATATCGAGAGCGATCACCGGATCATCGGCCAGCTGATTGCCCGCTATCCGGTATTCAGTAACAGTCTGGATTTCATGCTCTCTCATGCACGCTTAACCGCGTCATTTAAATTAGGTTCCACTAAAATACCGATGTCTGCGACCGAGCCGGTCGTCACATAACCGGGCGTCAACAATCCTAGGCCGCGAACCCCTGCCCCGCGTCCTCCAATTAAATGGCTCCCTATGGGCTGTTACGCATCTGCCGCGTGCCCGACAAGGCACCGCAAAAGAGTTCCCCGGCGATGTCGAAGTCACCGGGGCCAGGCGGGAGGCGCGCGCCCCCTTCTCAGCGCCCTTGCCTCAGATCGCCTCGCGCTCCCGTTCCGGCGTAGCGACCAGCAAGGCCGCGGCGGCATTGGCGGCGGCGATGGCGGCCTCGACCTGATGCCCGCGGGCAAGGCCTGCCGCGAACGCGCCAACGAACTCGTCGCCGGCTCCATGGGTGCTGACGACCTCCACCGGGATGGCGGGCAGCGCGAACGCGTGACCGTCACGGTCGCAATAGGCAACGCCCTCCCCGCCGGCCGTGACGATCGCGGCCGGGCAGAAATCGATCAGCATGCGTGCCGCCTCGGCAGCACCCTCGAGCGCATCGACGACCGGAACGCCGGCCAGAAATTCCGCCTCGATGGCGTTGACGATCACGACATCAACCAACGCGACCAATTCGTCCGACAGTTTCCGGGCGGGTGCGGCATTGAGCACGACGCGGCCGCCATGCGCCTTCACCGCCCGCGCTGCGGCGATGTTGGCGGGTTCCGGGACCTCGTTCTGCAGCAGCAGCACCGCAGTTTGCGCAACCATTTCGGTCGCGGCCGCGATGTCCTTCTCCCCCAAGGTGAGATTACTGCCTGAGACGATCACCGCGCCATAGTCGCCGCCGTCGTCGAAGATCGCCACGCTCATGCCCGAGCCGGCGCCAGGCGCGACCCGCACGAAGCGGCTGTCGACGCGGCAGCGACCGAGATTGTCGAGAAGCGCCCGGCCGAAATCGTCATCGCCGACCGCGCCGATCATCGCTGCGCGCACGCCGGCCCGTGCCGCCGAGACAGCCTGGTTCCCGCCCTTGCCGCCGCATTTCGGCTGCCAGGCATGGCCGGTCACGGTTTCACCCCTGCGCGGGCGGTCAGGCGCTTCGACCATGATGTCGTAATGCAGGCTGCCGAACACGGTGACCAGCGGACTCGGTGGCGTCATGTGCCCCTGTCCCGGCGCTTCGACGTCACCGCCGACATCGTGCGGCCGAGATTGCGCTCCGCCGCCTGGTAATCGCGCTGGGCCACCGCCACGAACAGCGCGTCGAGAATGTTGAGCTGAGCGATACGCGCCGCCGCGTTCTCGCCCATCAGCGGCGAGCCTTGCGCGGTCGAGCACAGCACGATGTCGGCGATATCAGCCAGCGGCGAGTTGTCGTAGTTGGTGATCGCCAGCGTCCGCGCGCCGCTCTTGCGGGCGAGCTGGATGGCATCGATGACAGCGCTGGTGTTGCCGGAATGCGAGAAGCCGACGGCGATGTCGTCGGCGCCGAGCAGCGAGGCCGACATCAGCATCATGTGCGAATCGTCGTAGACGGACGCGCGGATGCCGATGCGCAGGAATTTATGCGAGACGTCGCGCGCGATCTGCGCCGAGCCGCCGACGCCGTAGAAATCCCGGTTCTTGGCGCGATAGAGAAGATCGGCGGCGCGGTCGAAATCGTCCATGTCGAGGATGGCCAGCGTCTCCTCCAGTGCCTGGATGGAGGTGCGGAACACTTTTTGGACGATCTCGGCCGAGCTGTCGTCGACCGACAGCTCCTGGTGCATTTCGGCGGTCGGCAGACGACTGTATTCGTAGACGGCGGTGCGGAAGTCGCGATAGCCGGAAAAGCCAAGCTTCTTGGCGATCTTGACGACCATCGCCTCCGACACGCCGGCTTCTTCGGCGATCTGCTTGAGCGGAATGGTCTCGTCGAAGCCGCGCCTCCCGAAGACGGTTTCCACCACCTTGGCCTCGAGCGGCGTCAGATGCGGCATCATCATGCGGATCCGCGGTCCTACTGCTTTCAGATCCAGGCTGGTCAAGGTCATCCACGTCCCCTCGTCACGCGATCGATAAGCATCGCGGCGAGGATTATAAGGCCAGTTGCCAGCAGCTGATAGAAGGACTGGACATTCATCAATGTCAGGCCGTTGCGCATGGTGCCGAGGATGACGGCGCCCAGGATGGTGCCGACCACGCTGCCCTTGCCGCCCATCAGCGAGGCGCCGCCGATGGCCGCCGCGGCAATCGCATCGAGCTCCCAGAGGTTGCCAAGAATGGGCTCGGCAGCACCCAGCCGGCCGATCAGGATCTGCGCAGCAAGGGCGGCAAGCAGGCCCGAGATCATATACGCGGCGATCTTGGTGCGGGCGATCGGCACGCCGGCTATGTAGGCGGCCTCCTCATTGCCGCCGACGGCGAGCAGATATTCGCCGAACGGCGTCTTCTTGAGGATGATCCAGGCGATCAGCGCGACCACGGCCACGATGATGACCGCCAATGGCAGCCCGAACAGCGAGCCGTTGAAGATGGCGCGGAAGCCGGCAGGCAGGCCGAGCACCGGATTGCCGCCGGTATAGATCAGCGCCAGCGCCCGGTAGGTGCTCAGCGTTCCCAGCGTGACGATGAAAGGCTGCAGCCCGACATAAGCGACCAGCACGCCGTTGAGCAGGCCGCAGACGAGGCCGATGGCGAAACCGGCGGCGATGGCCAGCGGAAACGGCACGCCGGCGACCAGCATCGAGGCAGAGATGACGGCCGAAAGGGCTGCCGTCGGCCCGACGGACAGATCGATGCCGCCCGAGATGATCACCAGCGTCATGCCCAGCGCCAGGCAGGCGTTGATGCTCGATTGCTGCAGGATGTTGATCAGGTTGCGCTCGGCAAAGAAGCCCGGGACCAGCGCACCGAAGACGGCGACGATCACCACCAGGCCGATCAGCGTGCCGGCGTCGCGCACGGAAAACCGGTGCAGGAAATCCGCCCGTGGGCGCGCTGCTGTGTGTTCGGTTATATCAGTCATCCGCTGGTCCTGTCCGTTATGCACCGGCCCAATGGCCTTGCGCCGTGCCGGCCTGAATCTCCGATTGGGGTATGGCGTGCGCCGCGATCGCCTGTTCGCTAAGGCTTGCGCGGTCCAGTTCGGCAGCGACCGTGCCCTCGCGCATGACCAGCACGCGGTCGGCGAGCCGGATCACCTCGGGAAGCTCGGACGACACGACGATTACCGAATGGCCTTCGGCGGCGAGCTCCTCGATCAAGTGGTAGATCTCCGCCTTGGCACCGACATCGATGCCGCGCGTCGGCTCGTCGAACAAAAGGATGCGCGTTCCCGCCGCCAGCCAGCGGCCGATGATCGCCTTCTGCTGGTTGCCGCCGCTGAACAGCCGGATCGGCCGGTCGAGCAGGAACGGCCTGAGATTGACCCGCTTCATCTTCTCGGCCGCGACCCGCTTCAGCCTGGTGTGATCGATGACGCCGCGCGGCGCGAACACGCCCATCGATGCCAGCGCCATATTGCTGGAGATCGAGCGCAGCGGCACGATGCCTTCGCGCTTGCGCTCCTCCGGCACCAGGCCGATACCGGCGGCGATGGCATCGCGCGGACTGGAAAGTTTTACCGCCTTGCCGTCGATCTCGACCGCGCCTGATGAGGCGCGGTCGGCACCGGCCAGCAGCCGCAGCAGTTCGGTGCGGCCCGAGCCGACCAGGCCGGCAATGCCCAGCACCTCGCCGCGATGCAGGTCGAACGAGACGTCATGGACTTTGGTGGGCGAGGCGAGGCCGCGAACGCTCAACCTGACCTCGCTGGAGGTGTGCGAGCGGTGCTGTTCCTGGGCAAGCTCGCGGCCGACCATCATCGAAACGACGGCCTTTTCCGACACCTGCGCAAGATCGACGGACCCGACCACGACGCCGTCGCGCATGATGGTGGCGCGCTGGCAGATGCCGAACACCTCGTCCAATTTGTGCGAGACATAGACGACCGCGACACCGTCGCGGGCCAGGCCGGCAATGACTTCGGCCAGGCGCTCGAATTCTTTCGGCGTCAGGCTCGATGTGGGCTCGTCCATCGCCACGATGCGCGCGCGATCGAGTAGCGCCCGGGCGATCTCGACGATCTGCCGCTGCGCGACCTTCAGGCTGCCGAGCGGCGCTGCCGGATCGATCGTTGGGTCGATGGCCGCAAGGGCTTCCGCAGCGCGGCGTTCCTGCTCGCGCCGTGAGACGAAGATGCCGCCACGCGTCAGCGGATGGCCGAGGAACATGTTCTGGGCGACGCTGAGGTGCGGCACCTGCTGCAATTCCTGATGGATCATGGCGACGCCCGCGGCGCGTGCGGCGACCGGATTGCTCAGCGTCACCGGCTTGCCGTCGATCAGCACGCTTCCCGCCGTCGGCCTGTAGACCCCCGAAAGGATGCGCAGCAGCGTCGATTTGCCGGCGCCGTTCTCACCGAGCAGGCCATGAATTTCGCCGCCGCCGACCGAAAAGGACACATCGCTCAGCGCCCGCACGGCCGGAAACGTCTTGGAAATGCCCTCGAATTGCAGCCGGGGTGACATTGGTTCGTTCTCCGGGCAAGGGTGCCAGCCGTGAGCGAGATGCTCTTGCCGGCACCCGCCCTTGTGCCCTTAGTTGCCCGCTGCCGCGTCCTCGAGCAGCGCCTTGCGCACGGCGTCGCCGGCGCCGGAGTAACGGTCGGCATTGTCCTTGGTGATCAGCGCCTGCGGCGTGGCGACGACGCGCGGCAGCTTCTGCCCGGCCACCAGTCGCAACGCCGATTCCAGCGCCACCTCGCCGGTCAGAACCGGGAAACTGTCGACGGTGCCGGTCAGCTCGCCGGCGCGGATCGAGGCATAGGCGTCGGAGATGCCGTCGGTGCCGAAGACGGCAACCTTGTCTTGCAGGCCGGCGGCCTTGACCGCTTCGACGATGCCCAGCGCCATGCCGTCATTGTTGGCATAGAAGCCGATCAGGTCGGGGTGCTGCTGCAGGATGTTGGTGGCCGCGTCGTAGGAGGTCTGGCGATCCCAGTTGCCGGGCACGCTGGCAACGACGTCGAACTTGCCGGCTTCGGTGATCGTGGTCTTGAAGCCGTCGGTGCGCTGGACAGCCGCATAGACGCCGGCCTGCCCTTCGACGATGGCGACCTTGCCGCCGTCCGGCCGGTTCTTGATGAACCATTTGGCGACGCGCACGCCATTGTCGCGCTGGACATTGCCGACATAATGCTCGGCCTGCGGGATGACGGCGTCGTTGACGTTGACCACGGGCACGTTAGCGGCTTTGGCCTGTTCCATGATCGGCTGCAGGTTGGAGTCGGTCTGCGGCGAGACGAGCAGCACGTTGTAGCCTTGCGTGACCAGGCCTTCGGCGATGGTGAGCTGGCCGAGCTGGTCGCCCTCGCTCTGCGCCGCCTGATAGACGACCGGGACAGCGACGCGGTCGCCGAACGACTTGTAGCCCTCACCCAGCGAGCGCCAGTATTCGTTGGTCAGCGTCTTGGAGACGGCGCCCGCCTTGGTGCCGTCGGGCAGCTTGGGGAACGCACCGAACTTGGCCTCGAGCTGCGACCAGTCGATGCGATCCTTCTCGGTGTCGGAATTGAGCGGCGCGAGGTCCGCGGAAAAAGCCGAGCCGATGGACAGCGCCACCAGTGCAGCGGTGGCGGTGGCAAGCAGAAATTTCATGGTCTTTCCTCCCTTGTTGAAAAACGGTCTATGCCGCCGGAGCCTCAGCTGTCCGGTCCGAGCATGGCTTCCTGGATGATGGCCTGCGACGCGACCGCGTCCTGACGGTCGACGGCGGTGGACAGGCGGTTGTCCTTTTCCAGCCGATCGACGACGCGCAGCATGCGCTTGACGGTGGTGATGTTGACTTCGCATTCGTGGACCGGATCGAGCCCGGTCATGTCGGGGAACGTGTCGAAGTAGATGGCGCCGGCATAGCCGTCGCGGCGGATCTGCCTGAGCAGCTCGATCGTCTGCAGCGTGTGCACCGCGCCGACCATCAGGCCGTCGTCGCGCTTGGCGTAGCCATCGTTGAGATGCACCCCGAGCAGCTTGCTATGGCGCGCCACGAGTGCTGCGGCAAAGGCCGGCTGCTCGTCAGCATAGAGCACATGGGCGAAATCGAGCGTCACGCCGAGATTGGGCAGGCCGATCTCGCGGATCGCCAGCAATGTCGTCGCTGCGTCGGGCATCAGGCTGTAGGAGCGCGGCTCGTTGGGCTTGTATTCGAGGCTGATCTGGCAATCGGGATCATGCGCCGCAACTTCACGAATTCCATCGATTTCGTGTTGCCAGAGCGCCTCATAATCGGCCTGGAAAGCATAGTCGAAGCCATCCTGCCCGAGCCACAGCGTCATCAGGCTGGCGCCGGCCTCGCGGGTGGCGTCGATGCCGGCCTTGGTCAGGTCGATGGCTTCGCGGCGAATAGCGGGATCGGGATTGGTGAAGGCACCGAGCTTGAAGGCCGGGTTGGAATAATAACGCATGGCGAAACCATTGATCGAAAGCCCGAGATCGCCGAGCTTTCGCGCCATTTCTGCAGGCTTTTCGCCGACATGGTCGGGAAAATTCAAGTCGAGGTCGGTCAACCCCGCAACCTTCGCCGCACGCGCCGCCATCTGCAGCATGGACGGCTTGCCGACAAGATCCGGCCATTCGGCCTGCGGCCGCGAGGCAAAGGAATTCAGGCGCGTGGCGAAACGATTGGTTATCATGGATGACCCTTCGATTGACCTAACTTCACATATTTTAGGATATTTGTAAAGTTATATTCGAGAAATGAGCCATCCGCTGCGACCAAGCGGCGGACGCTGTTTCGATCCGGCATGATAGCGGCCGCAGACGAGCTCGGCCTCGAAGTGGTTGCCGCGCCGGAACCTTAAAGCTTAGCTCTCAAATGATCTGTCCGGCGCTACCAATCGTAACCATGTACAACCGCTCGCAGCCCTTGCGTCTTGGGCGCCAATTGATCATCGTCGTTGTCACTATGTTGTGGCCGGGGGGTTCCGCACATGCCGACGCTCTATGCGCTGAAACCGGCCTTCCAGGCCAAGCTGCGGCCGATCGCCGACCGGCTGGCCGTGGCCGGCGTCACCGCCAACCAGATCACGCTGCTGGCCGCCGCCCTGTCGGTCGCCACCGGCATTCTGGTCGCGGCCCTTGCCGGCCATCGCGCGGTCTTCCTGCTGATGCCGGTTGTGCTGTTCGCGCGCATGGCGTTGAACGCCATCGACGGCATGCTGGCGCGTGAGCATGGTCAGGCCTCGAAGCTTGGCATGTACCTCAACGAGCTCTGCGACGTCGTTTCGGACCTCGCGCTGATCCTGGCCTTTGCCGTCATCTTCCCAGCCTGGGGCGTCGTCGCTTTCGCCATCGCGGCGATCGTCGTGGAGTTCACCGGCGTGCTCGGCATAGCGGCGGGAACGGGGCGCAACTATGCCGGGCCGTTCGGCAAGAGCGACCGAGCGCTGGCGCTCGGCATCATCGCCTTCCTCATCGCCTGTGGCCTGTGGATCGCGGCGATCGCGCCGTTTGTGTTTCCGGCAATGGCTACACTCTCGCTGGTGACCGCCATCAACCGGATACGCAGCGGCCTTAACGGGAGCGACGATTGAAATTCCGGTCGCGTCCGCCAGGGGGAAAACATGCTTCACGAACAGACGATTGCCGCCGCCGCGGCTTTGGCAAGCCTCAAGCGGGTCGCGCAGGAGCGCGTCTTCGGGAGCCATGACGGCACCGAGATCTTCTACCGCTACTGGCCGGCTGTCGGGCAACCCGCCAAGGGCGCGGTTCTGCTGTTTCACCGCGGCCACGAGCATGGCGGCCGCATGGCGCATCTGGTCGACGAACTCGACATGCCCGACCATGCCTTCTACGCCTGGGACGCGCGCGGCAATGGCCGCTCGGCCGGCGAGCGCGGCTACGCGCCGTCCTTTGCCGCGTTGGTGCGCGACATCGATTGTTTCGTGCGTGAGATCGGCAGCGACGGTTTTGGCCAGCGTGACATCGCGCTGATCGCGCAATCCTTCGGCGCCGTGCTCGCCGCCGCCTGGGTGCATGATTATGCGCCGCAGATTCGCGCTTTGGTGCTGGCCTCGCCGGCCTTTTCGGTCAAGCTCTACGTGCCTTTCGCCAAGCAAGGCATCGCGCTGTGGCAAAAGATCAAGGGGCGCTTCTTCGTCAATTCCTACGTCAAGGCCAAGTTCCTGACGCATGATGCCGAGCGCATTGCCTCCTTCGAGGCCGATCAGCTGATCACGCGGCCGATCGCTTCCAACATCCTGGTCGAGCTCTACGACCATGCTGCGCGCGTCGTCTCGGATGCCCGCGCCATCACTGTGCCGACGCAATTGCTGATCTCGGGCAGCGACTGGGTGGTGCGGCACGCGCCGCAGCACGAGTTCTTCGTCAATCTCGCCAGCCCGGCCAAGGAACGGCACGTGCTGCCCGGCTTCTTCCACGACACGCTGGGCGAACGCGACCGCAGCCAAGCGCTCGACCTGATCAAGCCGTTCCTCGAAAGACAGTTCGCGACGTCAGCGAAGCCGGTCGCCCTGACCGCGGCCGACCGCGCCGGCTACACGCGCGACGAGGCCGACCGGCTCGCCTCGCCGCTACCGCTGCTATCGCCCAAGGGCCTCTATTGGGCAATGAGCCGTGCCTCGATCCGCATGGGCGCATGGCTGTCATCAGGCCTGCAGACAGGCATTGCCACCGGCTTCGATTCCGGCTCGACGCTCGACTATGTCTACGAGAACGAGGCGCGGGGCAGCAGCCCGCTCGGCCGCATGATCGACCGCACCTTTCTCGACGCCATCGGCTGGCGCGGCATCCGGCAGCGCAAGCTCAATCTGGAAGAGCTGATCGGCAGCGCCACCGAGACGCTGCAGGCCGCGGGCCGCCCGGTCCATATCGTCGATATCGCCGCCGGCCACGGCCGCTACGTGCTCGACGCCGTCGCCAAATGCGCTGTGCCGCCGGCCAGCGTGCGGCTACAGGATTTCTCCGACCTCAACGTTTCGCGCGGCTGCAAGCTGATCGCCGAGCGGCACCTGCCGACCAGCGTCTCGTTTCATCAGGCCGACGCCTTCGACCCCAAAATGCTTGCCGGGCTGAAGCCAGCGCCGGACCTCGCCATCGTCTCCGGACTCTACGAGTTGTTTTCCGACAACACCATGATTGCCCGCTCGCTGGACGGGCTGGCCAAGGCGATGCAGCCCGGCAGCCTGCTTCTCTACACCAACCAGCCCTGGCATCCGCAGCTCGAAATGATCGCGCGCAGCCTTACCTCGCATCGCGGCGGCCAGGCCTGGGTGATGCGCCGGCGCACGCAAGGCGAGATGGACCAGTTGGTGGCGGCGGCCGGCTTCGAGAAGCTCGACCAGCGCATCGACCAGTGGGGCATCTTTACCGTTTCCGTCGCGCGGCGCGTCTGAGCATGGTCATGCCTATCCTTGGCGCTGACCCTGCCCTTTCTGCTCCTGCGCGCGAGCCGTACGCCGGGATCGTGCTGCGGGCGGCATTGTGGCTGGCGTTTCTGGCGCCGTTCTTCTACGCCACCTACGGTTTCGCCAACTGGCTGGCGTCGCAGCGCAACGATGTCGGCAGCATCGTCTTCGCCTGGGAGCGCGCCGTCCCGTTCATCGCCTGGACGATCGTGCCCTACTGGTCGATCAACCTGTTCTACGGCCTGTCGCTGCTGTTGAACGATACCAAGAGCGGCGTCGACCGTCTCGCCGGCCGCTATCTCACCGCCCAGATCTTCGCCGTCGCCTGCTTCATCGTCTTCCCGCTGACCGCGACCTTCATGCGGCCGCAAACATCCGGCCTGCCGGGCTTCATGTTCGCGGTGCTCGGCGGCTTCGACAAGCCGTTCAACCAGGCGCCGTCGCTGCACATCGCGCTGCTGGTCATCATCTGGGATCACTGGCATTATCGGCTCAAAGGCACGACCAGCATCGTCTGGCATGCCTGGTGTCTGCTGATCGGCGCCTCGGTGCTGACGACATGGCAGCACCATGTCATCGATATCCCGACAGGCGCGCTGCTCGGCTTCTTTGCCCTGTGGCTGTTCCCGCGCGAGGGCGAATTGCCGTTCGCCGGCTTCCACCTAGCCGCCGATGCCAAGGCCCGGCGGTTGGCTCGGTTCTATGCGCTTGGCGCGGCGCTGGCGCTGGCCGGCACCGTTGCCGGCACCTTTGTCTCGGCGCTGTGGCTCATCCTTTTGTGGCCCGCGCTGGCGCTGGCCATCGTCGCCTTCGCCTATGCCGGGGCCGGCGCCAAGGTGTTCCAGAAAGCGGCCGACGGCAGCGCCTCGCTGGCCAGCCGTATTTTGCTGCTGCCTTACCGGCTTGGCGCAAGGATCAATGTCTGGGCGTGGACGCGCACGCTGCCGGCGCAGATCGCGGTCGCCGACGGCGTCTTCCTCGGCCGCTTTCCGACAGCTGCTGAGGCCGACACTTTCGGCACGGTGATCGACTTTGCCGGCGAGCTGGAAAGGCCGCGCGGCGTGACCTGTCGCTGGACAGGTATCGCCATGCTCGATCTTTTGCCGCCGTCGCCAGAGGCGCGAGCGCAAGCGGTGGCGGCGATCGAAGCGGCTCGCAGCCACGGCACCGTGCTGGTCTGCTGCGCGCTCGGTTTCCAGCGCAGCGCCGGCGTCGTTGCTGAATGGCTGGTTGCCACCGGCCGCTCGCCGACGCCGGCGCAGGCGCACAAGCGGCTCGCAGCATCGGGCCGGCCGGTGCATCTTCAGATCAGGGTGGACGAGCCGGCATGAAAAGCGACGCCTATCAGGACAGGGCCGAGGCGTTCGCAGCCGGGCTGATGGTGCAGGCGGCGTGGCCGCTTCTGCTGCTGGCGGCCGCCTTGATGGCCGCGCCGATCATTGGCGCGGTGGCCGGGCCGCAGGCAACGCCCATATCGGCCGCGGCCTGGCTGATCGCGGCAGCAAGCGCGGCGGCCACCCTCGCCTACTCTGCTTTGCTTGTCTTCGACGCGCTGCTGTTCCGGCTGATGGCCAGCCACGCCAGCGAGGCCGCAGCTGGTGCCGCGGTCGACGAGGTGCTGGCGCGCATGCGGCTGAAACCTCCCTCTGCCGGCGGCCGCTCGCTCGACCGGCGCATGGCGGGCACGCACCGCCTGCTGGCCAGGCAGCGCATCGCGATCGGCCTGTTCGGGGCGGCGTCCCTCGTCGCGGCCTTTGTCTGAGCCAGCCGATGAGCAAGCTCGGCACTCGCACCTTCACCATGCTGCAGACCGTGACCTCGGTCGGCCTGTCGGCGCTGGCCTGGGCGGTGACCGGCGTGCGGCCGATCTGGAACGGCAGCCAGCCGTCGGACCGGCAGCGCATCTACTTCGCCAACCATGCCAGCCACGGCGATTTCATCCTGCTGTCGGCCTGCCTCAGCGAGAAGGAGCGCGCTCGCACCCATGCGGTCGCTGCCGCCGACTATTGGGGAAAATCGCGGCTGCGCCGGTTCATCGCGCAGGACATGCTGTCCTCCGTGCTCATTCACCGGCAGTGGACCGATGAGGCGCAGAATCCGATTTCGATCATGCTGTCGGTGCTCGACGAGGGCCATTCGCTGATTGTCTTTCCCGAAGGCACGCGCAACATGACCGACCAGCCGCTGCTGCCGTTCCGCTCCGGCCTCTACAATCTGTCGATGGCGCGGCCCGACGTCGAGCTCATCCCGTGCTGGATCGAGAACATGTCGCGGGTGCTGCCCAAGGGTCAGTTCGTGCCCGTGCCGCTGCTTTGCCGCGTCGTCTTCGGCGCGCCGATCGCGATTGCGCCTGGCGAGGAACGCCGCGCCTTCCTCGACCGCGCCCGCGAGACGCTGCTTGCGCTGAACCCCCGCCCGCCAGCGCATGATGCGGAAAAGTGGAATCCGGCTTTCCGAAAAACATCCTGCGACCCCTAAGAGACAACCAGACAACATGCCAATGCGCGAAATCCTCATTCTGATTGTCGGACTCACTGCGGTGCTGATAACGGCGAGCCTGGTCGCCGGCATTCTGTCGTGGCGCGCGCCGAAGCCGCTGCCCTCGACCCTGACCAACCTCAACCAGCGCATCAACGCCTGGTGGGTGATGGTCCTGGCGATCACCGTCGCCTTCTTCTTTGGTCGCCACGGCATGACCATCCTGTTCGCGCTGATCTCGTTTGCGGCGCTGCGCGAATTCGTGACTTTGACGCACACCCGCCGCAGCGACCACTGGGTGCTGCTCGGCATGTTCGGCATCATCATCCCGTTCCAGTATTGGCTGGTGTGGACCGCCTGGTACGGCCTCTTCACCATATTCATCCCGGTCTACTGCTTTCTGCTTATGCCGGCGATCACCGCGCTCCACGGCGATACCGAACGATTTCTCGAGCGCGTCTCGGCGCAGCAATGGGCCGTCATGATCTCGGTCTACTGCGTCAGCCACGTGCCAGCGCTGCTGACGCTCGAGGTGCCCGGCTTCGAAGGTCGCAATTTGCTGCTGATCGCTTTCCTGATCATCGCCGTGCAAGGCAGCGACGTGCTGCAATACATTTTCGGCAAGCTGTTCGGCAGGCATCTGATGTCGCCCAAGGTATCGCCGTCGAAGACTTGGGAGGGCCTGATCGGCGGGCTGGTGGCATCGAGCCTGCTCGGCGCGCTGCTGTCGTTCCTGACGCCGTTCTCGCCGCTCCAGGCAGCGGGTGTCGCCTTCATCGCCTGCCTGATGGGATTTCTCGGCGGACTGGTCGCCTCCGCCATCAAGCGCGATCAGGGGGTGAAGGACTGGGGCCATCTGATCGAGGGCCATGGCGGCATGATGGACCGCGCCGACAGCCTGGTCTTCGCCGCCCCGGTTTTCTTCCACACGGTTCGCTATTTCTGGACGTGACAGCGCACTGCAGCCTTATTTTGCAGCCGCAAGCGGCGCTTTCTTGGCGGCCGGCGGCCGACGGCGAATGCGGCGCCTGGCAGCGGCCTTCAGCGCGACGGGCGGATCGCTCGACAACGCGCCCAATACGGCATCGACCATGCCATGGGCCACAAAATCGGCATTGATGTCGTTGGCCAATTTGGCGGCTGTCTCCTTGTTGTCGCCGTCGGTCGCTGACCAGAACACGATGCCCACCCGTAGCGCCCTTTTGATACGTTTCAGCCGACGAACCAGGAAACGGGCGTGCTTGACTGAGTCACGGTTCAGAAAGCCGACCACAACGGCGTCGACAGCGTCGAGCTCAAGCCGGCGAATGCTCGCCGGATCCATTTCGGCAAAGCTCGCCTTCGATATCGTTGCGCCCTGGCCTTCGAGCCCCTGCGCCAGCATGGCGGCGGCGGCATCGTCGAGTTCGCCGCGTCCGCCGGCGCACACCACCGCCATGTCCGTGCCATCAGGCAACTCGACGTCGTCCTCGCCTTCCCCCTGAGTCTCCTTGTCCTTGCGCGAGCCGGTTTCCTCGGCGGCGGCTGGGTCTTCCTCCTCTGCTTCTTCCTGTGCGCTGTCGTCGAGGTTCGCCACCAGCGTCTGCGCACTGGCCGCCACCTGCCGTCTTTGCTCATCGCCCATGACGCCCCGCACGCGATCCTGTTCGCCGAGCAGAAGTGCGGGAATGGCGACCTTATCGTAGAATTCGAACAGATATTTTTCCTCCAGGATCTCCTCGGCGTGATCTGTGGCTTCCTCTGGATCACCGGCCAACAGCCGTTGGTAGAGCCGAGCATGCGGTTCGAGCACGGGTTCGTTGCCGAACAGGACGTCGAGGAATTCGAACTGCGGCACGTGCCTGCCGAGCACGACGAGACAGACAGTGAGCGGCGTCGACAGAACCAGGCCCAGCGGCCCCCAGAGCCAGGTCCAGAAGATAGCCGCAACGATGATGGCCAATGGTGAAAGCCCCGTTCGTGAACCGTAGAGCCACGGTTCGACCACGTTGCCGGTTATCATTTCCATGGCCACGAACAGCCCGGCGGTCCACAGCACGAGCGACCAGCCGGGAGCCACGGCAAGCGCCAGAAACAGAGGCAGCAGCGCACCAACGATCGGGCCGATATAGGGAACAAAGCGCAGCGCCAACGCCAGCAGGCCCCACAGCATCGCATTCGGTATGCCCAGAACCCAAAGCCCGAATGCAATCGGCACGGCATAGACGATGTTCACCACTAATTGCATGAGTAGATATCGGCCGACCCGCTTGCCCGCTTCCTGGAGCGCCTCGGTGGTCCGATGAAGATCACCGTACCCGACGAGGCGTATGAAACGATCGCGCAGGTCCTCGCGCTCGAGCAGCATGAAGATGACGACGACGATGATCAGGCCGGCCGACGCTAGCGGGCTGATCAGCGGGCCGATCAGGTTCTGAAGAACCTGGAGCGGCCTTTCGCGCGCGATGATCTCGACAGGCACCGGCTCGCGCTCTGGCTCATCTGCGGTAAGCGGTGAGGCTTCCTGCCTGTCGAGTTCCTGGCCAACGCGTTCGATCACCCCGCCCAGCCTGGCGATGATGCCGCCGCCGACGCCGGTTTCCTTCAGGGACCTGACCTTGGTCAGGATATTCGACTGGTAAAGCGGGATGTTCTGCGCCAGTTCGCTGACCTGAGTGACGACAATGAAGGAGAATAGCGCAAGGACCGTGAATGCACTCAGCACGCTGGCGATGACGGCCGGGAGACGGGGAAGGCCGACTCGTTTGAGTGCCGAAACCATGGGCGCAAGCGCAAATGTAAGCAGCAGAGCGATTGCGATCGGCAGGAAAACCTCGCGCCCGAAATACAGGGCCGCAACCGCCGCGACGACAGTCGCGACGGTGGGCAGTGACATGCGCGGGAGGGTTCTGGCAGAGGAAACAACGCCCATCACCCCAAGCTCGGCGGAGTGCATGCCGTTTCGACGATTGGCCGCCACTTGATACCTCCGCCCTGCCATAGCCATGATCGGGCATGTTGAGCCGGCGTGCAACTTCCGCTTCTTCGCGCCGGCGAGTTCGAAGACGCGAGCGGCAAGGGCGGGCGCTTGGCGGTCCGACTGGACATCAGGACGGGCGCTTTAATCGCCGGACACAACAACTGACGTAGTGATCGGTTCCGCAGAGGCAGAAGACGAGCTCCGGCCTAGCCCGAATGGCTCAGCCAATGACGGTCGAACACGTCGAGAACGGCGCGGAATTCGGCCGGCGGGATCTGGCTGGCGCTACCGTCGCTGTCTCCGGCGAGGAATTGCGCCAGCTGCCGGTCGACCGCTTCCGGCTGCTCGACGGTCACGCCTAGCGATGCCAAATCCCTAGCAATCGACCCGTCGGGCGGCAGATATCCGCCCCATGCCTCGGGCACCGGGTCGCGCAAGCGGACGATCAGGATTCTAGTCAAGGATGGCTGCGGCTCCGGGCCGATGATTGTGGTGCCGCACATATAGCCGCCAAGCACGCTTCCCGGCCGCGACTGTGGGAACAGGCAGAGGAAGAAATGGGCATCGCCGCCGGTTTCCTTCAGAAACGCATAAAGGCCGCGTTTTGCCGGGCTCACCGGACCGCCGACCAGCAGTTGTCCGGTCGGCAACACCTCTCGATAGGCGGCAGTCAGGCCGCGCGCACCCGGCCCAGTCTCAATCGACAGGCTGCCCCTGATCAACTGGCCGCGATAATAGGGCGACAAAGCATGCGAATAGCACGCATAGGTTCCGGCAAGGGCCAATCCGAGGCTTCGCTCCTCATGCCCAGACGATGCCTCGAACTGCGCGCCGACGCGGCGTTCCAGTTCGGCCCTCTCGATGCCGTGGCGGGCGCAGATCGCCGCGGTGAAGCCTGGCAGGTCGCTCTCGGCGATCCAGGCGCCTGGCTGCTCCAGCTTGAGAACCTTCGACCAATCGTCGTAGACGCTGAGCTGGCGTGGCTGGGCGCGGCCCTGCAGCCATTTGTCGGCGCGGCCGAGATCGAACGCCGTGTTCGGGTTGACGTTCCGGAACGCCGCCGCAAGGTCCTTGCGGCTGATGGTTCCCAGCAGGGCCACAGTCAGCCGTAACTTCTGCGCGATATGCTGTGCCATCCCACCTGCCCCTTTATGCCACCGCAAGGCTTAACATGTGCCAGCACTTGCTCCCACCGCATTCATCGCGGGCCGGGCCTCTCCTAAAGTCGATATTCCAGGAAATCCGCAGAAATCCATGCCGTTCCACGCACCTGCCCTTTTCGCCCCGGCAGGCGGCGCTAAGGTCGCGGAGGGCAAGGGCAAAACCGTATAGAACTCACGCTAATGTAGGCTTGAATACCAACACCCTTCCTCAGTCATTTGAACGACGGCGAAGCCGAGTTCTCGCAACCAGCGCAAGATGCCGCCTCAACAAGGAAGGAATAATTCGATGTCCTGGACTGCATCTCCCAAAATCTCCTTCACCGCGATTGCGGCTGGATCCGCCGCACTGCTGCTGCTGACCTTCGGGCCGGACGGACCGTCGCGAGCCGCTGCCGGCTCGCGCGCTGCAGCGACATATGGCAAGCAGGCTAAGCCGGCCATCGAGCCGACGCGCATCGAAGTCGACGGTGGCGCGCACGTGATACGCTTTTACATCGACGGCAAGCAGGTCGCCCTGCTCGACTCCACCGGCTTCAAGGATTGATCTCACACCGGCGCTGGCCGCGACATCGGCGGCCAAGCGCGACTGGATGTCCGTGTTCGGCCGCGTCGTTCCGGGCTTCGGCCGCCTGATGCGGCTGCGAGCCTAATACGCGCCGGCACCTGCTCCGTTCCCCACGGGCCGCACTTTTCCACAAGCCGATATTCCAGGAATTCCACAGAATTCCACGCCCTTCCACACAGCGGCCGTGTTCGGGCCGGCGGCCGGGGTTAACCTTACGTTAACCATAGAGGGATCCGTCATGAAACTTGCCCTATCTGCACTGCTCGCCGTGCTCGCATTGTCGCAAACCGTGGAGGCTAAGACGAAAGTCGTTGCCGCCGATGCGAAAGCAGCCACAGCCGAGAAAAGCCGGCCGGTGCTCGACAATAAGGCTACCGGTGGGATTACCGCGTCGTCCGGTGCGATGGCGGCGCCGGCCGGCAAGGATGTGCCCAGTCCGTATCCGCCGGCGATCTATTTCAATTTCTAGAGTCTCATGCATCCCTAATGGACGGGACTCTATCTTTTTATTCGACCGTGCCACTTGCGGCGCCCGACAGGCCCCGGGGATCAACACACCCGGGATCGACAGGTTTGGCGGCGGCGTGTCGGGCCATGACAGGATTGCCAGGCTCGCCTCCTGCCTCAGCCGATCCTGACGACGAAATGCTTGTGACCGGCTCGATGATCTTCCACGTTCCCTTGAAATCGGCCTCGACCACGAAGGCATCGCCGGGACCGACTTCGACGGGCGCGCCGCCATCGGGGGTGATGACGATGCGGCCTGATATCATGTGCACGAATTCATAGTCGCTGTAGGTCGCGTGGTAGGTGCCGGGGGTAGCCTGCCATGTTCCCGACATGACCTTGCCGTCCTCGGTAGTGTGCTGGACGGCAGTCTTCATGGTCGGGTTGCCGTCGACAACGATCCAGCCCGCGAGATCGCCCGCCTCCCCGTTTTTGACCGCGCCGAATTTGAGGATGGTCTTCTCTGTCATGGTCGGGCTCCGTTTGACCTGTGCCGGCATTGGCTGTCGGTCAATAGCCGAAGCACCTGATATGGGCAACGTGGGTGCCCGGCATGCTTGACCTGGCCGCCATCCGCCGGATAGTCCGTGGACCGGCCCCATGAAAGAACCGACATGACAGACGCGATCGTAAAAGACAGCAACGGCGCCCAGCTGAACGAGGGCGATTCCGTGACCCTGATCAAGGATTTGAAGGTCAAGGGCACGTCGGAAACGATCAAGCGCGGCACGCTGGTGAAGAACATTCGCCTCACCGGCAATCCGGGCGAGATCGAGTGCAATACCAAGCAGGTGAAGGGCCTGGTGCTGAAAACCGAGTTCCTGAAGAAGGCGTGATCGGCTGAGAACGCCGCCTGCTCCATGATCTGCGCGGGCTCCTCGACCTTGCAAGCGGAAGCCTCTGGGAATCGGCGCTTCTGAACCGCGCAGGCAGATGGCAGACACGGCATCGCTGCGGTGCGAAATGACGACGCCATGGCCGCGCAGGGCCGCTCCTTGAAGGCCGTCGAAAGCGCAATATATCAATGACTAAGCGTGCGTTGCACGCGACGTGGTGCTTTGGTCAAACTTCATCTGTGGAGGTTGTCATGGCAAACAATGTGATGGAAGGAAAGAAGGCCCAGGACTGGATCAACCTGATCCTTGCGGTCTGCCTGTTCGTCTCACCCTGGGTACTCGGCTTCGCTGCTGAAACCAATCCTGCGTGGAACGCCTGGATCGCCGGCGTTGTGCTCGGTGCTTTGGCTATCACGGCGCTTTCGGTATTCGCCGAGTGGGAAGAGTGGGTAAATCTTGTTGTCGGGCTCTGGCTGATCGTTTCGCCCTGGCTGCTCGGCTTCATGGCGAACGCCAACGCGATGGCGACCCATATTGTCCTCGGCGTGCTGGTGGTTGCGGCATCGGCCTGGGCGGTCTGGGACTCGCGTCATCATCCGCCGGCGCATGCGTGATCGGTGACGACCAAGGGGAGGAGCCCGCCGCTCGCGCGCCGGGCTCCTCTAAAGCCTGAGATCGGTACGCAGGCCCGCTAGCCGAGCCAGTTATTCTACTTGTGCTCAAAAATCGGCCGCCGCGGCGGATGCAGACGGCGGCGCTGATGTGCACGCCGACGAGCACGCCGCGAACCTCCACTTATGTTGCACTGCGTTAGATTTGTTGCATTGCAATATCCGCGCATCGCGTCGAGTCTTCGCAACGGGTGGGCTTTTCAACGACCTACGCGAGGTATCGCCGTGTCAGCATCGTTTCGGCCTGATATCGAAGGGCTGCGTGCGCTGGCGGTGTCGGGCGTCGTCGCGTTCCATTTCGGTCTGTCGGACCTGCCGGGCGGCTTCACCGGCGTCGACATCTTCTTCGTAATCTCCGGCTATCTGATCACCGGCCAATTGCTGCGGGAAATCGCCGAGGACGGCAGGCTGAACCTGTGGCGGTTCTATGCAAGGCGCGCCCGGCGCCTGCTGCCGGCCTCGCTGTTCGTCATCCTCGTCACGCTGGTCGCAGGTTACTTCATCCTGTCGCCGGACGAACAGGCACTCTATTCGAAAGGCGCCATGTTCGCCTCGGCCTATGCGATCAATTTCTGGCTGATCCGCTGGGCGTTCGACTATTTCGCCCCCGATGCGGCGAACAACCCCTTCATCCACTTCTGGTCGCTCTCGGTCGAGGAGCAGTTCTATCTCGTATGGCCGGGGCTGCTTCTGCTGGCCGCATGGCTGCGCCCGGGCAAGCGCGCGGCAATCCTGGTGATCGGCCTCGCGGGCGCGGTGTCGTTCGCCGTCTGCGCCTGGCTCACCACCGTGGCGCAGCCCTGGGCCTTCTATTTCTCGCCGCTCAGGGCCTGGGAATTTGCCGCCGGCGGCCTGGCGACGATGGCGCCGGCAAAATTCTGGCGGGAGCGCCCACAACTGGGCACAGCATTGGCATGGCTTGGCCTGGCCCTGATCGCCGGTGCCTATCTGACCTTCAGCGAGCAGGACACCCCCTTCCCCGGCGTCGCGGCGCTGGTGCCAGTGGCCGGCGCCGTGCTCCTGCTGCTCAGCGGTTCCGGCAATGTCCAAAGCGGACCCAGCGCCGTGCTGGCGCTGCCGCCCTTGCAATGGGTGGGGAAACTTTCCTACTCGCTCTATCTCTGGCATTGGCCGGTCATCGTCTATGCGACGATGATGGTTCCCGACCTCGCCTGGCCCGGGC
>NZ_RZTA01000090.1:0-27433 GCF_004023115.1 Mesorhizobium sp. M6A.T.Cr.TU.017.01.1.1 | reverse complement strand
CATGCCGACGACCGTGCCACGATCGATCCATTCGACTGCATAGATGAAGAATTGCTGGAGAAAGGTTCCAATGTCGCGCACGTAGCCTTCGTCGCCCTTCCGCACGAGGTTTTCGCCGATCTCCTTGCCGGGATAGGTGCCGTCGTTTTTTATGTGGCGTATCGCACGGACCCGCTCACCCTGCATGAACCGTGGCGGTCTGCCGATTTCGACCTCCTGTTCGCGTCTGGACCACATGCTGTCCATTCCTTTCTCGAGGCTTTTGGTGTGGTCGCGGGTTGCAGGCGTCCTCGTGCGGCGAACCCGACCGTTTCGGTAGGAATCAAGCGGGAACGCAGGTTTTCGGTACCGGACAGACCGACACGCATTGCTGCGTATCGAAGGCCTCCTTGCATTCGGTGCACTTGATTGGATCGATCACATAGGCGTCGCCCTTGAACTTGATCGCTTCCGAGGGACATTCGAACTCGCAGGCCCCGCATTGGGTACATTGGGATGCGATGATCTTGAAAGCCATTCTAACTCCTGGTTATCGGACGAGACGGCTCAGGCCGTCGCCGCTAGTGGTCTGATCCCAAACTCTGCCGCGTAAAGTGCGCTGACTGCGGTCTCGATGTAGTCATGGCCATAGGCGTCGGTTACGCGCAGTCCAGCTCGCGAGAGTTGTTCCTTCGGGCGATTTCCGATCTTGGCGCATAGCACTATGTGTATGCCTTCGAGCGCAGCGATGACGCCCTCGAGGATGGCGTCTTCGCCCCCGCCTCCGAGGCAATACCGCTCGACCTTCCGATGCCCGACCAAGCTGATCCCTCTAGGCGAGACTTCATAAACCTGGAATTCCTTCGCGTGGCCGAAGTGTTCGTTGACCCGTCCACCTCCCTTAGTGGCCACCGCAACCAGAAGCGACTTTTCGGAGTCTGTTGCCTTGACCATACCGATGGCTTCGCTCCTCGCCGCCTCATGATCACGGCGCTCGTGTGCGACCACCTGCCGATAGGCCTGACGCTTGCCAGCCTCGTAGGTGACACCGTCGGGAATCCCGTCCAGCGTGAATTCCTGGCCACGATCTTCACCGAGCAGGCCGACAGCATCTGCCCGGCACTGCCGGCAGTGGCGCATCAACTTGGCGCCACCTTCAAGTCGATCCTGAAGGGCCATCATCTCCATTGCCGTCGGGCCGCGCTGCCCGATGAGTCCGTAGTGTGTGCCGTGCGCCGGGTCCGAAATCAGAGGCATCACGTTGTGCAGGAACGCGCCCCGCTCCTTGACCATTTTGTTCACCTCAAACAGGTGCTGGTCGTTCACTCCAGGAATCATCACCGAGTTGATTTTGGTGAGGATGCCGCGCGCGCTCAGCATTTCCAGGCCCAACATCTGCCGCGCGTGCAAGATTCGAGCGGCTTCGATGCCGAAGTAGCGGCGATTTTCATAAAAGATCCAAGGATAAATCTTTGCGCCGACTTCCGGGTCGACCATGTTGATGGTGATCGTCACGTGATCAACATTCATTTCGGCAAGCTCGGCGACATGGTCCGGCAGCACGAGCCCGTTGGTGGAGACGCACAGCTTTATGTCGGGGATTTCCCTGATGACGCGGTCGAACGTTGCCTTCGTTTTCTCCCAGTCGTAACAGGCATCCCCCGGCCCAGCGATGCCAAGAACCGAAAGCTGCGGAACTTTGTTGGCAACCGCGATGACCTTGCGTAGCGCTTGGTCGGGCGTCAGCTTCTCAGACACAACACCAGGCCGGCTCTCGTTGGCGCAATCGTATTTGCGATTGCAGTAGTTGCACTGGACATTGCAAGCCGGCGCGACCGCCACATGCATACGCGCGAAATAGTGATGCGCTTCCTCCGAAAAGCAGGGGTGATCCTTGATCTTGTCCCAAATAGCCGGATCCACATCGCCCGGGCTGGTCGGCGACGAGCCGTAGGAGGACGGTGCGCAGCCACCGGACTTCGCGGCTGCCAGAAAACCCTCGGATGTCGTGCTAGTCGGCCCCTCAATCGAAATTATCGGTGAGGACATCAAACGGCTCCGTTGCTGGTACGTCGCGGTTCAAGATGCAAGAGCCATACCAACTTAAAAAAGCGGCTTCAGTTCACTATTTGGGTCGATGTCGGGTTGTGTGAGGCCGGCGCGACACAATTTTGTCCTGCTTGCGACAGTGCAAGTCCAAATCCGTTCAGAAGCACAAAGCACTCCTTGTCGCGCAGAGGGCGCGCAAGACCACTGGCCTGACGATTGGCTCATCCAGGCTCTTAGAATTTCCTTCACCTCGATGCTATGCCGGCGTATCGCCTAGCCGACTTGTCGCGGCGTGAGGCCGAGAATTCGAGCCGCATTAGCCTGAACCCAGCCGGCCTTCTCCATTGTGTCGATCAGCCGGTCACGCTCCGTCCGCCGCGGACCCAGCGCCGGTCCGGCCGTATCGTTAGAATCGCAACCGGCTATCTCGTGTTCAGGGGCGCCGATGCGCCGAACCGGCATCGTGCTGGGCCGTGAGAGCTCGTCGATGACATTGCCACGTTCCGAAAGATTGGTTCCTTCCAGAGGAGAACGCGCAAGTGTGGCTGTTCTTTACACGCAGTTCTCCAGCTCGCGGACGTTGCCGGGGGAAATAGCATTGCGAGATCAGCTCAACTGCCGACGGCGTAAAGCCATGGTTCTCCATATTTCAAGGGTAAGCGCTGTGTCCTTCCAGGAGTGCCCGCGATCTGTGGGCCTGCCATTCTGAGGTGGATCGGAGATCGGCTTGTGTCTGAACTTGAACTTACGATTGACCCTGAGCGGCAGCCTCGGCGTTTCGAGGTGATCAACGGCGCTGTTAGTCGACGGCATTGGTCGATGGACGACAAGGGACGGAGTCATCGCCGAGACCCTGGAGCCGAACGCGGTGATCTCGGAGGTTGCCCGGCGCTACGGGCTGCGGCCGCGGCGGAACGCTCGCAAGCTTGCTACGTCCGCAGGACAGGCCACTCCCGCCTTTGTTCCGGCAGTGATTTCGGTGGCGCCACCGGAACGACCCGTTGGGCCTACATCCGTGCACCAGAACTCAAGGCCGCGGCCTGAGAATCGGCCGCCGCTCACCCTTTACTTGGTTCCTCAGCCGACAGCGCTAAGAAGGAGAGCAACTTCCGTCGGTGCGAGGATCATTGCGTCGTGGCCAGTGGCGAGTTCCTGCCACGCCCAGCCATCCTGCTTCGCGACCCATTCTCGCGCTCCCGCCATCGGCGGGTGGAGTGGATTAGTGCAGACGACATAGGTTCGGGGCCTGCCGTTGCCGAGCGGGTGCACGAGCTTAAGTCCGCTTTCGTAGGTGCCTGCCGGATGCGGTGTTATCCGGCGCCGCACCCAGTCCGTGAGCGAGTGTCCCTCGGGAATGCCGAATGCTGTTGGCGGCGGAGTCGGCATGAAGATACCCCGTCCTTCCTCCGCAACCAATTTTCGACGGGCGGCGACGATGTCGGGGGGCATGGTGCTGAATACACTTTGACCGCTCTCGACGATGGCGCCGTCGAGATAAACGAGATGGCTGATATGGTCGGGTATCCGGTCGGCGGCGCCGGTGATGCTGATGCCGCCTAGACTGTGACCGACAAGGATCACATCGCTCAGCTCTTCCGTCACAATGTGGTTGACGATGTCGGTCACGAATGTGTCGGGCGTGATGTCCTTGCACAGCAAATGTGCGCGTTCGCCGACACCTGTCTGGGTCGGCGTGGTCACGTGGTATCCCATCTTGCGAAGATTGGCGGCCACGTCCCGCCAACGCCATGCCAGGCACCATGCACTAGCACATACGTCTTTGTCATGGGTTGTGCCGTTCCACTTGCTCACCGGCCGTTGTGGCTGCCATCCGGCACGATGGCCGGACGTTGTCCCAAAGGGGCTCGACCACGTGACCGGTGGTAAGTCCGGCGCACAGGGCACCGCCGTGGCCTGAGGACACCGCTAACGAGTCGAGGAAATTTGAATTGCGAAAGGCCAATATTCACTAGCTCTTTGCAAGTGGATGGAGAGGCTCATGGTGTGCCGCAGTTGCTCGCTGCCGGCATGCTCTTGGCACGGTCCCGGCTGATCATCCGAACTTGAACAGGACACCAAAGCCGCCGCGCGGATAGTTCCACTCGATGTCGCCGCCTTTCTCGCACAATATCCGGCAGGTGCCGCATTCCATGCAGCCGTCGGCGGTGATCTCGACTTGACCCTTGTCATTCAACTCATAGCATTTCGCTGGACAGACGTAGGTCAACGCAAGCAAGTTCGCGCTTGGCTTGTCGTGCGGTCGCACTATAATATGGGGGCGGCCGGAATCGACCAGATAGCGGTTCTGGTAAAGCTTGTCCTCGACACGAACCTTCGTCACTGCGATCGTCATCTTGTACCCTCTTCAGCGCCATGCCAATGCCAGGCGGACCGCGTCGCTGACCAACCCCCAGCGCGAGCGCGCGTTGATGAAGGCGGCCGTGGTGTTCTTTTCCTTCTCGATCTTCGGCGTGCCGTCGACACGCATGAAGTTCTGAGCGGCATGCGACATCAACCGCGGATAGCTGTCAAAAAAGTTGCTGGAATTGGTGTGGAGTAAGGCTGGCATGTCCTTGTATTTCTTAAGATCCTTGATCACAAAGGAGTCATCCAGCATCGTCTTGTAGAGCGCAAGGTTCGCTTTGGTCATAGGACCGTTGCGGCTTTTGACTTTGAGGATCGCCTCAGCCGCGACACGACCCGAGGTCATGGCAAGGTTCGAACCCTCACGGTGAATGGCATTGTTCAGTTGCGCTGCGTCGCCGACGATGACCCAACCGTCGCCGAAGAGCTGCGGAATGGCCCTGTAACCACCTTCGGGGATAAGATGGGCGGCATATTCTTTCACCTCCGAGCCAGCGATCAGCGGCCGGATCGAAGGATGGTTTTTCATCGCATCTAGGAGGGCGGACGGGCTCTCCATCGTCGCGGCGAAATCCGAGACCAGGCAGCCGATGCCGAGTGAAATCGACTCCTTGTTGGTGTAAAGGAAGCCGAGCCCGGCCATGCTGCGAGAGATCGTGCCCACGGCCTCGATTACGCAGCCTTCATCGCCCTTGACACCGAACCGCTGGCCAATGACCTCTTCGGGCAAGAAATGCATTTCCTTGACGGCAAGCGCCACGGTCTCCGGCTTCGGCATCTCGCGCAGGCCTGCGCGAGTGCCAAGCAATCCCGACACCCCTTCTGCGAGAACGACCACATTCGCGAAGACCACTCCGCCAGCCCGGTCTGTGCGGACGCCGATCACCTTGCCATTGCCATCACGGACGAGTTCCGTCGCGGTCGTCTCACACAGGACCGTCGCGCCAGCCTCGCGCACCTTGCGGGAAAACCATTTGTCGAACTGGGCGCGGATGATCGTGTAGCGGTTGGGTTTCGCCTCATTGAAGTCGTCCGACCGGTAATGAATTCCGGTGTGAGACGTGTCGTCCATCACCCAAAGTCGCTGTTCGACCAGGTGCCGCTCGAGGGGCGCATCATCCCGGAAGTCCGGGATGATCTTCTCCAGCATGTTCGCGTACATTATGGCACCCTGGACGTTCTTAGAGCCCGGATATTCCCCGCGCTCCAACTGCAGTACCTTCAGCCCCTGGCTTGCCAAAGTGTAAGCAGCTGCGTTTCCGGACATGCCGGCTCCGACCACAATGGCATCGAATTGTTCAATCATGTCCTCTCCCTCAACTCGCAAGCTTGTCTCGACTGTGCGGCGACAGCCGCCGGGTGAAGGCTTCCGTCAGTGCGGGCAGGAAGCGGATTGCATCCGTGACGATCCCGAGGTGGGCGAACTCGAAAATCGGCGCGTTCGGATCGGTGTTGATCGCGACGATGAGATCGGCCCCCTCGACCCCAACTCGGTGCTGGATGGCGCCGGAAATTCCGGCCGCGATGTAAAGCTTCGGTCGAATGGTCTTGCCAGTTTGGCCAATCTGCCGATCAGCCGGCATCCAGCCCTTCTGGACCAAGGGGCGCGAACAGCCATGCTCGGCGCCGATCGCTCGGGCAAGATTCTTCACAAGCTGAAGGTTCTCCGCCGCGCCGAGACCGAGGCCTCCCGCAACCACGACATCCGCATAGGCAAGATTTGCCATTGCCGACTGGTTATCCGGCAGGAAGCCGAGGACTTTGGTGACGATATCGTCCTCAACGAGCGACAGCTTGTGCCGCATGACACGCCCGACCGGCTTATCCACCCGCTGCGGCATAGGCAGGACCCTTGGTCGCACCGTCGCCATTTGCGGCCGGTAGTTTAGTGTATAGATCGTACACAACAACGAGCCACCAAAAGTCGGACGGGTCGCGGCGAGTGAACCGTCGGAATCTACATCAAGTTCTGTGCAGTCGGCCGTGAGCCCCGTCTGCAGGGTTGTCGCTACCGAGCCCGCAAGATCCCTGCCCAGTGTGGTCGCGCCGAGAAGGAGGATTTCGGGTTTATGGGTATTGACCAGATCCGTGAGCGCCTTGGCGAACGGCTCGTTCCGGTAGTCGGCGAGCGGCGGCGCATCGACGATGTAGACAAGATCCGCCCCGTAAGCGAAGGCCTCGGCAACAGCGTCCTCGACCATCTCGCCCGGCGGTCCCAGCACGACGCCCGCGAGCTGGACTTCAAGCTTGTCGGCTAATTTGCGGCCTTCACCCAGCAGTTCGAATGATACAGGATGCACATTGCCGCGTTCGAGCTCGAGGAAGACCCACACGTGCCGGTAGTCTTTGAAACGGTCGGGAAGTTCTTTCTTTACACCGGCACGGCCGGGGGCAATGCGAGGGGTAGTTTGGCTTGCGGTCGACATTTTCTGCTCCTGGCCGTCACGTGCCGCTGTTGAAGGCCAGCTCATGTTCCAGCGCCGGCCGGCGGGTTAAGATATCGGCGATGAGTTCATCGGCTATGTCCTGCAAGCCCCTTTCCGCGGTGTCGATCTGCGCCGCGCTTTCTGCCCGTGCGGTGGGGGCGAAAACACGCTTGACGACTGTCGGCGAGCCACGCAGACCGCACCGGGTGAGATCGTCAATGCCGGCGTCGGCTGCAGTCCACTTCACGACTTGGCTGCGCGCCGCGCAAAGAGCCTGCTGGAGCGAGCCCCGGCGGATTTCGTTGGTGTCTTCCAGCATGGTAATGAGGCAAGGGAGTCTGCTCTTCAGCAACTGGGTGCCGCCTTCGGCGCGACGCGCGACTTCGATCTCGCGCGTTTTGAGATCGATGGAGGCAATCTTCGCGACATAGGTAAGTTGCGATAGATCCAGGCGCTTGGCTATGCCGGGTCCGACCTGGGCGGTATCGCCGTCAATCGTCTGCTTGCCGGTGAAGACGATGTCCGGCCTGCCGAAAGTCTCCCCAATTTTTGCGATTGCTTGCGAAAGAGCAAAGGAGGTCGCCAGCGTATCGGATCCGGCAAAATAGCGGTCCGTCAAGAGAACTGCTCGGTCAGCACCGTAACCGAGCGCCTTTCGCAGCGAGTCCTCCGCCATGGGCGGACCCATTGTGAGCACAGTAACCTCGCCACCATGAACGTCGCGCAGTTTGAGCGCTTCTTCGAGGGCGAACAGGTCGTAAGGATTGATGATGGTCGGCACACCCTGACGCATGATCGTGTTCGTCACCGGGTGGACGCGGATCTGTGCCGAATCCGGCACCTGCTTGATGCAGATTACGATGTGCATTGGCGATTTCTCTAAGCTCCCAGTCCGGATGCGTGCTTGGCGGTTCACCTCATGCCTGCATCGTTCATGCCAAGTCTTCTTCCTGCCTCTATTCCAGAAGGTGGCTTCGTTTGCTTCCGAGGAGCGTCATGAGGACTGGATTTGTCGACTTCTCGACATTGTTGCGTCGCAGCCGTGTCGGGCTCATTACTTTCCGAACCGCTTCAGTGCAGAGTCGAGCGGGACGAAGGCGCGGCCAGGTGCGGGACATATGTTTGGATCGTGGTCCCTTAGCACCTTGAACACACGTTGCGTGAGCGGCGAGGAAGTCGCGAAATCTTCGTAGGCGCGTTCCAGCTTGGCGCGCACCCGCGCGGCGATTACCTGGTCAGGCAGACCGGAGAAATCTTCTTCGGCAAGGTATTGGCCCACGCGCTTCATGATATGGAGCCGCGAGACATTCATCACTTTCGGGTCGTAGGAGACGCCAAGGCAGGCGAAGAAGTCCTCCGCAGCCGACAGGCCTTTCAGTCGCGCCAGGATATCGGTGCGATCGATCGGGCGGCTGTCAGCGGAGCAGTTCATTGTATTCTCCCGGCGCGAAATTGTGGTGTCGATGCGTTGGTGACATTGCTGACGGCGTGCCGACCTCTGACACGGCGGCTGGGGCAAGAGACTTGGTGATCTCAAGCTTTTCTGAAGTGGTGAAGGCGACCCCGGGTTTGACCGCTCTCCATTGCGCAGGGTCGTCACGTTGAGGAAGACCTCACGGCTCGTCGGCTATTGTGCCGCTCGGACCCGGGCCGGAATGAAGCTGTTCTGCACCTCGCCCGCACAGTCCAGCACTGGGAAGGGCCCGTAGCTTCTCGGTGATCGCAGGCAGGACCTCAAGCACGCGGTCTACGTCATCTTCGCCGTTGTCACGCGAAAAGGAGAAGCGGACTGCCCCACATGCCGCGTTCATAGCGATCAGAACATGGCTCGGTTCCAGTGAGCCAGAGGCACAGGCGGACCCGGCGGAACAGGCGATTCCCAGCCGGCTCAGGACAATTGGGATTGCATCGCCTTCGATACCTTCGAATCCAATGTTTGCAGTGTTTGGCAATCGCTCTTGCGGATCGCCGTTGATGGATGTGTTTGGGATGCGCTGGATGATCCCGTTCTCAAGGCGGTCGCGCAACCATTTTATTCGTTTTGTCTCGTCCATGAATTTCAAGGCGAGTTCGGCCGCCATGCCCAGTCCGACTATGCCGGGTGTGTTTTCAGTGCCTGCACGCCGGTCGCGCTCTTGGTGCCCACCCTTGATCATGGAGGAGAAGCGCACGCCACGTCTTACATAAAGCGCGCCTATCCCCTTTGGACCATGCAGCTTGTGGGCGGAGAGCGACAGCATGTCGATCGCGGTCGATTTCAGCTCAATCGGAAGCCTTCCGACCGCCTGCACTGCATCAGTGTGGAAAAGCGCGCCGACTTCCCTGGCTAGATCGGCAAGCTTAACCACGGGAAAGATCGTACCGGTCTCATTGTTCGCCCACATTATCGAGACGATTGCCACTTGTGGGGTGAGGGCGGTTCTGTAGGCGTCCAGGTCGAGCCGGCCGTGGTGATCGACTGGGATAATGTGCACCTTGACGCCGCGCGTCTTTTCAAGGTGCGCGCACAACTTCAGAACGGCCGGATGTTCAACCGCGGAAGTCACTATTTCCGTTCGGTCGGGCATCACCTCCAGCGCCGAAAGGATGGCTGTACTGTCGCTTTCAGTCCCGCCCGAGGTGAAGATGATCTCGTCCTCGAATCCCGCGCCGATGAGGGCTTGCAACTGTTGCCTCGCCTTTCTCACGGCTTCAGCAACCGATGCGCCATAGGCGTGCATGGACGAATGATTGCCAAATTGCTCCGTAAAGAAAGGCAACATCGCTCCAACGACTGCAGGATCAACCCGCGTCGTTGCGTTGTTGTCGAGATAGACAGGGCTCATGGGAGTGATCCTTCAACTGCTGAAATGATTCAAGGGTAGGCGGGCCATTGAACCTCTGGCGCATATCGTATCTGGTAAGGTGGGCGGCCGGGCGAGCGATGGCTTGGCTGACCGGTCGCTGTCGACATTGCCCTTTGGTGGCGGCATCCGCCGGGAATTCAGCTGTTTCGGGCAATTTTGTTTGCTTGCCCACGGCAACGATCGATGATCGCGATTTCGCGCATCACCGAACGCAATTGTTCCGGGCCGACAGTGCGTGTCGGCCGGTTCCAGAGCGCCGGCGGTTACCGGTTCGACGCAGTATTCCTTGGCGTCGCTATAGTCGAACATAGCCTGTTCCCTCGCAATCATTTGCAGGACTTGCCGCAGCCGCACGTCTCACGCGCATTAGGGTTATCGAAAACAAAGCCGGATGTTTCGAGCCCAGTGACGAAGTCCACGGTCATGCCGGCGGCATGGGGTTGGGAGCCTCTATCCATGAACACCTTGAGCCCATCTCGCTCGATGATCGCATCGCCCTCACGTGAGACGCTCTCCAGGCCCATTGAGTATTGGAAGCCGGCGCAGCCGCCGGCATGGACCATGATGCGAAATCCTTCCGCCGGCTCGCTGGCGCGGTAAAGAGCGGCCTTCATGGCGGCAACAGCGTTGTCGGTGAGCGTAATCATGGCTCGATTTCTCCTCGGTCCGACGTTTTCGCGGATCATCTCGCATGGACCGTGCCAAAGGGAAGACGTGTCAAAAACCGTAGGACATCCCGACGTCTCTTATGCTCGATTGCTGGGGAGACGTCCGACAACCGACACTTACTGTCGGGTTTGTCGCGTCCGCGTCACAGGAAGGGCGCCTGAGTTCGCGATGCACTCACGCGTAAAGCAATGAACAGAGCCAAAGATGTTCAGAGCTTGCCGCGGAGCAACTGGCACGATTTTTGTGAAGCCTTCGTTGCGGCGGCAAAATTGCCGGCCGATTCACCTTTGGGTTGCCCTCGCAATCGAAGAACGAAGGAAAGCAATATGATCCATCAGACCCGCCTTGAGTGGGAAAGCAGCACCGCCGGTGGTACCCGAATGCTCGATCGGCCGATTGGCGCCGACCACCCAACAATCGCTCTCTACCGGCGATTGGCCGCTGACCGCCCGGAGACAGGATTCGACTGGCATGTGCCTGACGATCGATCGCGTCCGCCGTGCACACCCCTGAGGCCCGTTTTTCGATCGATCGTCAAAAGAAGAACGGGGCGGGGGTAAAAACATGGATCAGCGCAAGAAGCGGTCGCCCAACGAAATCCGGCGTGCGTGGGAAGTCTGTCCGAACATTCCCGCGCGTGATTTCGCCGCCCAATTGGCCATTTCGGAAGCGGAATTGGTCGCGGCCCATTGCGGTTTCGGCGCGGCACGCATCGACCCGCGCGTCAATCACCTTCTGACGGGCCTCGAATTCGTGGGCGAAGTGACGGCGCTGACCCGCAATCAAGGTGCCGTGCACGAAAAGATTGGCGTCTTCAACAGAGTGATAACCGGCAACAATCACGCCATGGTCCTTGGTGACGAATTCGACCTTCGCGTCTTCCCGCAGGCTTGGAGGTATGGTTTCGCTGTTGAAAGGCGCCATCGCGGCGGAATCCAGCGCAGTTTGCAATTCTTCGACGCCACCGGCGCAGCAGTGCATAAGGTGCATCTCAGGCCGGTCTCCAACCTTCATGCCTATCGAAAGCTGGTGGCCGAGCTCGTATCCGCCAACCAGGAGCCGACCATGTCGCTTAAGGCGAGAGTAGCCGACCTGGGCGCGAGGACTGCGGACTGGGCCGGCACGGTGGACGACCTACGCGAGCACTGGAGCCGGCTGACTGACGTCAACCTTCTAAAGACGCTCAAGCTCAGCCGCTGCCAGGCTTTGCGCATGGTCGGCCAGGATTACGCTTGGCTGCTCGACAATGCCGCAGTTGGCGCCGTGCTCCAGCGTGCGGCCGAAGACGAATTGCCGATCATGTGCTTCGTCGGCAACCGAGGTTCTATCCAGACCCATTCCGGCTTAATCAAGTCGGTCAAGCAGATCGGGCCGTGCATCTATGTGCTGGACGAAACGTTCCGGCTGCATCTCAGGACCCACCAAATCCGTGAGGTTTGGGCCGTGCGCAAGCCGACCAATGACAGTCACGTCACCTCGCTCGAAGCATATGGGTCCGACGGCAAGATTATCATCCAGTTGTTCGGTGCGCGCAAGGAAGGCGAACGCGAGCGCGACGACTGGCGGGTTCTGGCGGAAAACCTGCCTCGTTTCCCCGACAGCTACATGAGAAAAGACCGATCGTCGTCGGTGGGACGCCGGCGCCCATCTGCCTCCGCAGCCAGTAGCCGGGCATTGAAGCCGAGATCGGGGACACGATGACGCAATAAGCGCGCTGTATTATCGCAACGCGATGAGCAGGAAGCAATTTGGCGCTGCCCCATCGACCGCATGGTTACGACGAAGCCGCGGCCTTTGGGCCGAGCTCAGAGGTGACAATAGCGTGAACGCCGCCGACCGTCGTCACTCCCCACCAGGCGGTCAGGTTTTGCGGTTCGGGCCGAGCAAAAATACTGTCAAGACAGCGAGGAACGTGGCAACCGCGCTGTAGACAAAGACACTGGCAATACCCGTGTGATCCACCAATAGGCCACCGAAAGTTGTGCCGGCTGCGATGGCCACTTGGAAGGTTATGACCATCAGTACACCAGCGCTCTCGGCCTGTTTCGGAGCGGCGCGTAGCACCATCCATGTCTGCAATCCGACCGGGACCGCGCCAAAAGCAAAGCCCCATACGGCAACTGCAATTGCCGAGGTCAAGGCCGATGCTCCCATAGTCAGGAGCGAGACAGCGGCTACGGCAATGAGCAGGGGCGGCAGGGCCGCGACCGCCTTGAGACTGTGTTTGGTGAGGAATGCGCCGGCTAAATTGCCGAAGACGCCGGCCGTGCCAAAAGCAAGGAACACGAGCGGGATCGACTTCTTGTCGAGCGCAGGAACGCTCTCGAGAAAGGCGCGGATGTAGGCGAAGCTGGCAAAATGGCCGGAAGCGACCAATAGCACGACTAGCACCGCAACCTTCATCGCCGGATTCTTCGCGACATCCAGCGGACTGCGGAATCTGCGCACTTCGATCGGAGGCAGTGGCGGAATGGTTACGAGTTGCACGAGCAGCGCAACGGCACTCACGATTGCGGCGACCTTGAACGAGGCTCGCCATCCCCAAATGTCACCGACATAAGCGCCGATTGGAGCCGCGCAGACGGAGGCGACAGAAACGCCGGTGAGGATGATCGACATGGCGCGCGGCATGAGGTGACTTGGAACCAGCCGCATCGCCAACGCTGCCGAAATTGACCAAAAACCACCAAGCGATATGCCAAGGACGACGCGTGCCGCCAGCAAAACCGGCAGCGACCCCGCAACCTCCGCCAGAACGTTCGACAGGATCAGCAGGAGCGTCATCGCCCAGATGACGACCCTGCGGTCCAGACGCTTTGTCACGATGGCGATTATCGGTGCCGAGATCGCCGCGACGATTGCGGTCGCTGTTAGCGCCTGTCCAGCCGTGCCCGTGGTGATACGGAGATCATGCGCGAGCGGTGTCAGAACGCTGGCGGGCAGAAACTCTGCCGTCACAAGGCCGAAGGTGCCGAAGGAAAGCGAAATGATGGCACCCCATGCAGGGCCAGAACGTTGATAGGGACTTTCTGGGTCAAGCCGATCTCGGTCGAACAAAGCCGCGTCCACTAAATCTGTCGCCGATTCGGTCATGAATGAGTTCTCCGGCTAGGAGCTGTTGCAGCAGGGGTGGCTACATCGCCGGGGATCAAAGCCGCGAGACCTTCCGGCGGCGGCCAGTCGGCATCAGTCGAGGCCTCGGCGCCCGACGCATCCGAGGCCTCATCGGAGGGCCGACGGACCCAACCGTCGACAATGCGGGAGAGTTCTCGGCGCGGTCGCATCGATCGCATTCGTCGAAGTGCGGCCTGTCCACTGCGAACCAAGCAAGCCGAACGCGGTGTCCTCGATCGAGGCCTTGATTGGGGGATGATCGACGATCTCTATATTGCTTTGAAGCAGGAAGTTCCGTCGCCATATGTGGTTATCCTGGCAGCCAGAATTGAGCGGTTGTCGCAAGCACCAAGGCGGTCGCAATGAGTGCAACGAGGCGGAAGTCTGATCGATGGCTGCGGTTCGATGGCCGCGCGATCGACAAAATTGAGGTGATGAGTTATCCCTTTTGAAGCCGTTGCTCCCAATTTTGGGATAAGGTAATTGCAGGCGGTCCCAGCAACGTCGGGCGGCCTTTTTGGTGATCGAATTCATGGGACTACACTCTTGGTCCGTGACGCATCTGCGAATGACTGCGCAAGTTCCGTGCCTTCAACGACAAATCTGGCTCTGCTGAGCGGGTGGTGGAGGCACGAGCGTGGGCTATCCCAAGAGCTTGCCGCAAGGTTGTTCGAAGTTGAGGTGCCGGATAGACCGCAAACATGTCGGGCGGCCTGGGGTTCGCCAACACGAAGATGCGCAAGTTCAAAAGGACGAGCTGAACCCTTGCCGATATCCGTCCGAGGCTGATCTGGAGAAGGTCAAGAACTGCGTCTTGAAGGCTTCCGCCGCACCGGCAAATGCGAAGCCAAGGTGCTGGGCAAGATGGACAGGCCATCCAATCCGTCGACTGGACGCTCATTAACGGCGTCGGTGTGGCTCTGTAGCTGGCGAGAAAAACGCCCTGCTGAAAGACAAAAGCTCGTCTGGCCGGCTCTGAAGGACGGCCAGTGAGGCAGGCGAGGAGAGGCTATAGCCCATTCGTGTAGACTGATCTTGTCCCACGGAGGCGGCTAACCACCCCGCCAGACATCATCGAGGGGAGCGCCACTAGGCTTACCCCAAGTGTTGGTCATTTCCACCTGGGTGACCTCGGCCAAGTCACCAAGCCGCTTAGCGCAAGCTTTCGAACTGGATGCTCCCCGGGCACATGATCGGCTAGCGATCCCACCAGTTGAGTTGCTCCAAGTCGGTGTCTAGCTTTCTACATTCTGTGTCCGACGCTGGACAAGAATGTTGCAATCCCGACCAGCAAGTCAGCGCAGGCGCCACCTGTTGCCCAGCAAACGGCAAGGATTATCGAAAGACGAATTCGGCACGGAGCTTGCACCAACGATTGCATGCAAATGCCGACAGCATCTCATGAACGGTCTCTCGATTCTGGCGCGGTTAAATCGCGGCCGGTTCCAGATCATGTCCCGCCCGAAATGGTGAGGGACTTCAGCCTGTTTACGTCGCCCGGCATGTTGCCGACCGCTAACGGGGATCCGCATGCAGCGGTTGCTTGCGTTCATGCCGGGCCTCCGATCTTTTATTCAACCAGCAACACGCGCGACGGTCGGGGTACCTGGGTCATCACTCGCGCGAGCGACCAGCGCCGGGTGCTGCAGGACACCGAAACGTTTTCCAGCCATCGCAGCATCTTCGCCTCTGTGCTCGGCGAGAGCTGGCCGATGATCCCGCTTGAGCTCGATCCGCCATTCCACGGTGTTTTTCGCTCACTGCTCAATCCGCTGCTTTCGCCAAAGCGGGTAATGGCATTGGAGCCGGCTGTCCGGGAACGAGCGATCAAGCTGATCGACAGGATCGCCGCATCAGGCACGAGCTGCGACATCATGAAGGATTTTGCAGTTCCGTTCGCGGTCAATATCTTCCTTCGCTTTATTGGGCTTTCGGACAACCGACTAGAAACATTTGTCGGCTGGGCTAGAGATCTGCTCCACGGCGATAAGGAGCAACGACCACCCGCAGCCCGGACGATCGTGGCCTTCATCGACGAACTTGCCACCGAGCGCCGCAAGGAGCCGGTCGATGATTTCATGACCTTCATCGTGAAGGCAAAGGTCGAGGGTCGTCTGCTCAGTGACGAGGAAGTCCGTGGCATCGGCGTGCTTGTGTTCGTCGCGGGGCTCGACACGGTCTCAGCAGCCATATGCTTCGACTTGGCCCATCTCGCGCGCAACCCCAAAGATCAGGAATTGCTACGAAGCGAACCGGACCGGATTGCCGTCGCTGCGGAAGAATTGCTGCGCGCCTATTCGACCATTCAGATGATCCGAGTGGCAACGAAGGATGTCGACTTCAAAGGCGCGCCGATCCGCAAGGGAGACTATGTTTCCTGTGCCACGATGATTGCCAATCGTGACCCGGCGGAATTCGAATGCCCGAATGAGATCGATCTGGCGCGCGAGGACAACCGGCACGCTGCCTTTGGCTATGGTCCCCATCGTTGTCTTGGCTCACACCTTGCCCGGCGGGAGATTGTCATTGGCCTGGAGGAGTGGCTGGCGCGCATCCCAGCCTTTCGGATCAAGACAGGGACTGAACCTATCACCTTCGGCGGCCATGTGTTCGGGATCGAGAATCTGATCCTGGACTGGTCCTGAAGTTTCAGCCAACGACATTGGAGTTCGCTATGCGTGTCGTCGTACATAAAGCCAGATGCCAGGGTCATGCGCGCTGCTGGGCGCGGGCGCCGAGAGTCTTCAAGCTTGATGACGCCGGCTACATCTTGCCCGGTGATATTGATGTTGCCGATGGGGAGCAACTGCTTGCCTCAAAAGGGGTACGAGCCTGCCCCGAACAAGCTCTGGAAGTTGACGAGCCCCCCGCTAACTCAGTTGTAGAGAGAGACACACGCAAAGTGCAGACTGGCATCGGGAAGGACAAAACAATCATACAATTCGCGACAGACCCTGTCGACCACGCGAAAATTACCGAACTGCGTGACCGAGAGGCGATCCGCAACTGCCTGTATCGGTACTGCCGCGGGATAGACCGCGCCGATGAGGCGGCGCTGCGTAGCGCATACTGGCCCGAAGCGTATGACAGGCACGGTCCCTATTGCGGACCGGCAGAGGACTTCATCCAATTTGCTCTCGGTCTGCCGGGGCACCGTAACATCCATCAAATCACGAACAGCCTGATCGACTTCATCAGTTTAGCAGAGGCCGCGGTCGAGAGCTATTTCACCGCGCTGCAACGCGGACCGGATACGGACCAAGAAATACGTCAGACGCTGCTTTGCGGCCGTTACTGCGATCTGTTTCAGAAGAGGCAGGACGAGTGGCGAATTGCGGAACGGACAGTCGTCTACGATTGGGTTGAGGAGCAAATCCCGCCAGCGATTCTTGAGGCAGATAGGTTCGGCCGGCGACAGCCGATTGGAGCACCACATCCAGACGATCCCATCTACCAGTTGCTCAAGGGTCACATCCCCACCGACCAAGATGGCGTCGAGGGTCCCCAACTGGGAGCTGCATAAGTGGGTAGAAATGGGGGATGAGCGCCCTACGGGAACGACATCTGTGTGGGGCCGCAACTGGCGGTCACTGCAACGATTTGGCTCGGCCCTTCATTCCGCCCAAGGTTGATGGGCTGAGATCACAAGCGGTCATCGTGGAGAAGCTCTCGTGAAACTGGCAGCACGCACCGTAATCATCACAGGCGCTGCGGGCGGGATCGGCCGTGCCCTGGTCGATATCCTTGCCGCGGACGGAGACACTGTAGTTGCGGTGGACCTTCCGGGCAGTGGTGTGGTTGAACTGGCTCGGGATCTCGGGTCGCCGCACGTCGGTCTGGAGTGCGATGTGTCGCGAGAGAAGGACATGCTCTCACTTTTCGGCCAGGTCGAAGCACGGTTCGCGCAAATCGATGTCCTCATCAACAATGCGGCGGTTGGACCCACGATGGATAGGATCATCGACACCGCTGTCGATACCTTCCGACGCGGCGTGACAGTGAACCTTATTGGGCCATTCGTTATGGCCCGGGAAGCGGCGCGGCGCATGAAGCCGGGCGGTGCGATCGTCAATGTGGCTTCGATGGCGGGCGTGGTCGGCAATCCCAGGCGCAACGCCTACGCAGCCTCGAAAGCTGGCGTGATCTCGTTGACAAAGTCCCTTGCATGCGAGTGGGCTATGCGAGGAATCCGCGTCACGGCGGTGGCGCCGGGCTCCGTCCGCACCCCAATGGTCACAGAACTGGCACGCGCTGGCAAAATGGACCTCGCGGCGATACGCCGCCGCGTGCCGATGGGGCGCTTGGCTCGCCCCGACGAGATCGCCAGGGTCGTGCGTTTTCTGAGCAGCACGCAGGCGCGCTACATCACCGGCTCGGTGCTGGCAGTCGACGGAGGCTGGATGTCATTCAACCAGCCGGGGGATGCTCACCCGCCGGTGGATGGTGCGCTCCAAGCCGAGCTCTCCTGTCCGGCCGAATGCACAGATGCGCGAATCGTGCTCGTCACCGGTGGCGCAAAAAGCATTGGCGCGGCCGTCGCTCGCCGCTTTGCCGCGAACGGCGACACCGTCGTGATTGCTGATAAAGATGGCACTGCAGCGGCAGAGCTGGCTACATCGCTCCCCGGCAAGCATCTGGCGAAATCGCTGGACGTGGCCGTCGAGAGCGATGTGGTGTCGGTGTTCGAAGAACTGAGGGGACGCTTCGGGTATATCGATGTTCTGGTCAATAGTGCTGATACCGCCGACAGGATTGTGCCTGCGATCGAGCAACTGTCGAAACAGCTCGAACACGTCCTGGATGTCAACCTTACCGGCGCTTTCACCTGCGCGCGCGAAGCGATCAAGGCTATGCGCCGGGGCGGCGTGATCCTCAATCTCGGGTCGATCGACAGCTTTCTGCCGTTCGCGCCGCGCCATGCCTACGGCGCCTCCAAGGCGGGGATGGATATGCTGACCCGTTGCATGGCGGCCGAACTCGGGCCGGTCGGAATTCGGACAGCCACCGTCGCTCCTGGCCACATCCGCACGCCCGCACTTGCTCAGTTGGCCAAAGCCGGCCGCATCGACCTGGCAGCAATCGGACGACGCATCCCCATGGGCAGGATGGGACGGCCAGAAGACGTCGCAGATGCATCGTTCTTCCTTGCTTCGTCTGACGCCTCATACATCAACGGCTCGATCCTCTACGTGGACGGCGGCTGGACCTCGTTCGGTGATGCGGGAAACGCCAGCGAACTCTATGACGAATGTTTTGCGGAGGCCGCAGGTTAATTGCCAGGCCTTCGCAGAGCGACCGGCCGAGCATTATGAAGCCTCGGCTCCACGACGCACCTGAGGTGCTTGAGATCCAAGCATGTGCATCCGAGCACATTCCCGGTCGGCTGACGTGTCTATAACGAGGAGAAATCATGGAATTTGCCACTTTCATTCTGGCCGCCCAGCGTGGCTATCACCAATCCTCAGAAAGCGTCATCCGCAACTCCATCGAACAGGCCGTCGCTTCGGAGCAGGCTGGGTTCAACACCGCGTGGTTTGCTGAGCACCACTTCAACAATTACAGCCTCATACCATCCCCGCTGATGATGGTGGCGCACTGCGCCGGCTTGACAAGCACGATTCGCCTGGGCACTGCCGTCTGCGTGCTGCCGCTTTACCAACCGCAGCGCCTGCTGTCCGAGATCGGCTTCGCCGACATCGTTGCGAACGGCCGTCTCGAGCTCGGCGTAGGCTTGGGATACCAGCAGTTCGAGTTCGAACGGTTCGGCGTGGACATCAATGAGGCGCCGGCCGTCTTTTCGGAATACCTGGACATCATTCTCAAGGGCCTCAACCAAAACGTCTTCGAACACGACGGCCAGTATGAGAAGATCCCCCCAACAGCGATTTCGGTCCGCACAGTCCAGCAGCCGACGCCGCCTATCTGGATCGCTGGCGGAGCCGCACGGATGGCTCGGGCCTACCGCGAGGGGCACAATTTTTTTGTCACAGCCTTCCACGACGGCTTAGAGACTTTGACCACACTGCGTGAATCAGTCGAGAGGGCGGCGGCATCCGAGGAAAAGAACGTCACCGACGTCAAGATATCGCTGCTGCGCTGCTGCTATGCCAGCCACGACGAGTTGGAGATCAACAGCTATCTCGACAATGCCCGCTTCCAGCGCCGGCTTTCTGAAGCCCTGCATCAGCGCCGCCAACAGAGCCACGATGGCTACCTGCTGCAGGAGACACCGACCCAGCAGGATCTGTCCTTCGAGACCATGCGCAAAAATTTGCCGATTGGCAGCGTAAATCGCGTGATTGATCGCCTGCTGGAAGAGATCGATATCTTGAAACCGGACCAGATCGCAGTTCAGACTCAATTGGGCGACTTCGACCAAAAGACGATGCTGCGCCAGATCGAGCTCTGGGGCGACAAGATCATCCCTGCGGTCAACAAGGCGCTTTGTCATGCCGGAAGCTGAAGCCGGCCGTTACGATGATGGCTGCCTATCCAGCGCGCAATGGCGTGGGTCCGAGCTAGGGAGGAGCTTCGATCAGCATGTGCTGCCCTGCGTACATTCACGTTCGCTTGAGGAGGTCCAGGCGGGCGAGGTGTTGGCGACGGAGGGGACAGGCCTTTCGTCTGTCGAATTGCGTGATGTCTTGGCCGCAACTTTCCCGTCTACCTCCAGCAGCGTATTCGCTTTGGAGGAGTTGAGCGAGCCCGAGCCGGAACTGGAAGAGGAGCTGCTACGCCGGCTGCTGCTAGCGCATGCTGCGCCGGCCGACCCGGCGAGCGGCCGCTTGGCCAAGATCATCGCCCGGCGTGCGATGCGCACGGACCATCTTTGGCGGGATCTTGGCCTCTCAAATCGCGCTGAGCTCAGCCGCCTGCTTGCCAGACATTTTCCCGCGCTGGCGGCAGGCAACACAGAAAACATGAAATGGAAAAAGTACTTTTACCGCAAGCTGTGTGAGGCCGAAGGCTTTTCGTCATGCACTGCACCCAGTTGTCGGGAATGCCAGGACTTCGAAAGCTGCTTCGGCCCGGAGGAAGTTGAGAGTCGCCTCTCGCCGACCAGGAATGCCGGTTAGTCACTTCGCTTGATCGCAGCTGCGGACAAACGCTTATCGCGGCGCCGTCGTATGGAGGAAGGGATGTTCATCGCCTCGCGATATTTGGTGACGGTACGGCGAGCGACATCGATGCCGGTCTCCTTGAGTTGAGCAACGATGTCTTCGTCGGAATGTACCTTGTCGAGCGATTCTTCGGCTATGATTGCCTTGATCCGATGGCGGACAGCTTTGGCGGAGTGCGCGTCGCCGCCCTCGCAGGATGCGATTGGCGCAGCGAAAAAATACTTCAGCTCGAACACCCCGCGCGGAGTCAACATGTACCTGTTCGAAGTCACCCGGCTTACCGTCGACTCGTGCATGCCGATCTCGTCAGCGACATTTTTGAGACAGAGAGGCCGCAGATGGGCGGCGCCGTGTGTAAAAAAGGCATCCTGCTGGCGCACGATTTCGGTCGCAACCTTAAGGATCGTCTTAGCGCGCTGCTTGAGACTGCTGATCAGCCAGTTCCCTTTTTCCTGGCAATGGTCGAGAAACGCTTTGCCTTCCGGATTTTGCTTGGTCAGCTGCGAGATTTCGGCGACATAGGTGTGGTTGATCAACACTTTGGGCAGCGTGGCCGGATCTAGCTCCACCCGCCATCCACCTTCGGACTTGGGCATTACCCAGACGTCCGGTACGATGGTTTCCGGCGTCCCGGACTGGAACCGGTCTCCAGGCTTGGGATCGAGCGCGCGGATTTCGTTCCTCATGTCGAGGAGATCCTCCTCGTCGACTCCGCAACGCTGCTTCAATCCCTGAAAATCCCCCCGTGCAAGCATCTCGAGATTGGCGACCAAAGCTGCCATAGCCGGGTCGAACCGGTCTTGCTGGCGCAGCTGAATCTCCAGGCATTCGCTGAGAGTTCGCGCAAAAATGCCCGGCGGATCAAATTGCTGCAAGATTCCGATGACCCGTTCCACATCAGCTTGCCGAACGTTTAACCTCCTGGCCAGATCGAAAAGGTTTACCTGAAGATAGCCAGTGTCCTCCAGATGGGCGGCGAGCTGTCCGGCAATCAGCCGCTCCTGGGGGGTGAACGGGGTGAGGGCGACCTGGCGGGCGACATGGTCGTGCAATGTTTCGGTGTGGGCGGTAAACTCCTCGACGGCAGGTCGATCGTTGCCGCTACTGCGTTGCGACTTCCATTGCCCGCGCCCGCCAGACGGCCCGCCAATGGGCGATTCGCCGATTTCGCTTCTGCTTTGACTGCTCCGCTGATCCTCCCCTGGCAGCGGCGAAACGTCGTCAAACGGGTCAGGCTTCAAAACGGGGTTCTTCTCGAGTGCCTGCTCCACGAGCTGATGGAGTTCAGTATGCGTCAATCGCAGCAAGCGAATAGCTTCAATGGCTTGAGGCGATAAGACCATACGTTGCTTCTGGCGTTGAAGCAGGCTTGCTGAGAGATGCATGTTGAACCGGTAATCTGCCGAGGAGGCTCTAGTGTGTGCTGGGGTTGTGTGAGACTTTCCACTTCTGGGTCATGCCGCCGCCTTCAGTTTGTCGAGAACGTTTTGCGGGGATGAAACGCCATAGGGGTCCGTCTCGCAGTTGTCACAGAAGCCTTCCTCCTCGAACCACTGCTCCACCACGCCATCGTCGATCAGAGCGGCGTATCGCCAGGAGCGCATTCCAAAGCCCAGATTGTCCTTCGCGACCAGCATGCCCATCTTGCGCGTGAACTCGCCCGACCCGTCTGGGATCAGCTCGATCTTCTGCAGCCCCAAGGACTTTCCCCACGCATTCATGACGAAAGCATCGTTGACTGAGACGCAGTAGATCGCGTCAATTCGCAGTTCCAGAAATTGATCATAGAGTTTTTCGAAATCGGGCAGTTGGAAGGTCGAGCAGGTCGGGGTGAAGGCGCCAGGCAGCGAGAACAGGATGACGCGCTTGCCCCCGAAATAATCGTCGGAGGTCTTGTTCTCCCACCGATAAGGATTTGGCCCCCCGATCGACTCATCGCGAACACGCGTGCGAAAGGTCACGAGAGGAACGTTCTTTCTATAGGTCATTGATTTGCTCTCAGGCCAAAGTGGTACGGTGCATTTTTCGGTTAAACTGAAGCGGCATCGACTTCGGTCGACAGTTCCGGCAGCCTCGCGCCTTGGCGTGGTTGCCTCGGACCGGTCTTGTGCAAGACCGCCCCCGAGCAGGCACGTTTAACGGCGACGAGCTTCCGCGGAGACGGGGAATTTTGCTCGCGTGCTTTATCGAGCTTTGAGAGGTAGGCATGGTCTGCAACCGTGATTTTGACTGCGTTCTATCGACCGAGTCGCAAGCGCCATGCCAATTGACCCGATGCCTTGGGTTCACTTCGGTTTTTGCAGCAACTTTCGTGTTGTGCAGTAATGCCGGTCGATATTATTGCTCAAGCAGCACTGGAAATTGGGTGCGACTCCGTTCGGCAAACCCGGCCTTTGTCCGAAGCCGGACACGAATGTCGGAAATTAGCCAAACGCCAGGACCTGGGGCGGGTTAAGAAACGTTGCCGTGGGCACCGGCTTCAGCACAATTGCGCCACGCGAGCATGGCTCCCAGCGTCAATGCCGTGCAGCAGCGAGACGAAAGTCACTGCAGAATATCAACCTCTGCGAAGTCGTTGAGACCCAGCATGTGCGAGCCGTTCGAGGCGCAGATCAAGGCATGCTCGAGGAAGAGCTCGTGCTCTCGGCAGCAAGTGTTGCGACGTCTGACAAGGATAGTCGCGCTTCAAGGAAAAGAACCTGAATGGTGCACGGCTTGTGAAGGCCTGGCGCATGGAAATGGCTGGGCTGATCATCCTCCATGGCGGTTGGATGAAGAGCTGGCCCCTATCTCCCTCAGCTGCAACGGGGGGAGATAGGGCATGTCCGTCCTATCGCGCTCGGTAACATTCCTCGGTGAGGCAATAAGGGGGAGCAATTTCTCATTTCGGCCGACACGACCCAGCTCTCCTTTCATGCGCTGATTCCCCCAAGGGAAATCGCGACTCCAGGCTTCCTATGCAGCGAATCGCGGTGCTGTCCGATGTCCGACAATGTCGGATGCGGATCGTAGCTGGGCTAGATCCGTCACTTTGCCTCGATGGTTTCCCACTGGCCTTATATCTGCTTCGCCCCAAATGCGGCGACATAACCTGTGCGGCATCTGTGAATGGATCGACTTCAATCGAGACCTCGGAGGTCCCGATGCGCGAAGGGAGCTTGCCGATATGACGGCCACCATAGCGAACCACGGTCCGGACGACGAGGGGACTTGGATCGGCGGGCCTGCGGCGCTGGGACACCACCGCCTGGCAATCATCGATATCCAGGGCGGCCGTCAGCCGAGGATGCTCCAGGAGGATGGCCGACCTGACTTGGTGCTCGTCTACACGGGTGAGACTTACAACTACCGCGAGCTGCGTCAACAGCTGGCCGGCCTAGTCCATCGCATGAACACGAGCAGTGACACCGAGGTGGTGCTGCACCGCCCCCGCGAGTGGGGCTCTTCGGCGGGTACACTTTTTTCACGAAATCCGTGAATGTTTCTCGCGACATCATCCCGCAATCGGTGGTGCAGCGGGTGAAGAGCCCGTATCCGGCTATCCAGAATGCCGCCTACGACAAAATACTACGTACGCGGTTCACTGTGATGCTGGACGACCTAGTGCCGGCAGTGGCACCGCTGTTGTCCGTCGACAGGTCCCGCGCTTGCTCGGTGCGACCAACAACCTTAAGCGCTAGGGCGTAACCTGACGCTGCAAGATCTCCTCACCGACTATAAGGTGCGCCTCACGATCTGAGACGATGGGACAGGATGGCTAAGGAGGTGCGCCGTCTTGCATGCCCCGCCAGCGAGGCGAACCCTCTTAGCTACGCGCGCCACCAGCGACGCTCCATATCGTCAGGCCTGCGTCTCATGCTCAGATGAGCCGGTATTTGGCTCTCTCATCAGCAAACCGAGAGAGCCCATGCCAAGACGGAAGCAAGCAAGACGAACGAGCGTCAGAGATATCCTGCGCCTGACCCATAAACAGGGCAGTCCGGTGGGCCAGGTGGCAGAGCAACTGAGGTTCGGCAAGACTTCGGCTTCCACCTATCTGCGGGCGCTGGAGACGGGCTGTCGTGCAGGCCCTGCATGCGGCTTTGAGGACGATGCGATGTTGAAACACCGTCTGTTGCGCCGAATCGGCCGTCGGCCACACGTTGGGTCGTCATCAGGTTCTCGACAGCTTCCCGGTGTCAAATCCAAACCGTGGTCGGCGATCCGTGGGAAGGCAGCGCTGATATAGCCGAACGTCGATCAAGTCACGATCAACGATTGCCTCATGTCACATGCCCTGCGGGACTGAAAAACGGAGAAGAACATGTGCGATGCAAAACTGAAGACCGTGCTTTCGCTTTTTTCGCCGGTGGCCAGCAAATTAGATGCTCTCTCGTCCAACGGACCAGCGACGGATGCAAATTGCGTTAAGCTAAATACGAACGAGAACCCGTTTCCGTTGCCGAAGAGCGTAATGCAAAGTGCAATTGCTGCGATCGAACACCAGTATCTTTATCCGGAAGACGACAATCTCAGCTTAAGGGCAGCTGCCTCCGATGCTTACGGATTTTCCAAAGATCAGGTGATTGCCGGCAACGGTTCGTCGGAGCTGCTCGGACTCATCTACAGAGCTTTCCTCGCCCCAGGAGATAGAGTGGCAATGCTGTCGCCCGGATTTTCGTTCAACCGTAAACTTGCCATGTTGCAGGGTGCCGAGTTTCTCGAAATCGCATCGAGCGAAGCTCATCCCCTGCCGATAGAAAAACTGCTGTCCGGCCCCGCAAAAGACGCGAAGTTCATTCTGTTGGCTAATCCGAACAATCCGACCGGAACATTCGTGCCGGTGGCCGAAATCGAACGCCTTGTGGAGCAAGCAGATCGCTTGATCGTCTTGGATGAGGCCTACGTTGACTTCGCACCCGACCATGCCCTGCGCCTCGTCAATAGACATCCGAATCTTTTGATCTTGAGGACTTTTTCAAAGAGCTATGCTGCCGCTGGCGTGCGAGTCGGCTTCGGTTTCGGTCACCCAGAAATCATTGGCAGGCTGCGCAACATCCAGAATGTCTTCAACATGAACGTGATCGGGCAGGCGGTCGGGAAAAGCATTCTTGCGCATCGCCACGCCTACGAAGAGAACCACAGGCACATCAAGCATGAACGACAGCGAGTGACCCTGGCGCTGTTGCAACTTGGCTTTTCCGTAACACCCTCCCACGCAAACTTTTTGCTGGCCCGTGTGCCGGCGGGACAGGAGGGCTCATGCTGGCAAGCCGCGTTGAAAGAGCAGGCGATCCTCATCGCCAGCTTTCCTGACGTAGATTTGAAGAACTGTATTCGCGTCAGCATTGGCACCACAGAGCAGATGGACAAATTCCTTGCTGCCGCCAAACGAGTCTGTATGAACTTTAAGAAGAAACGCGGTGTGCGCAAGCATGAAGTCAATTCACATTAAGCATCAAGTAATAGGTGTCGATCTGTCGAAAGCTATGATGTTTAGTGAATAAATAACAGGTAATTTGGAGAACAATTAATTGAAGAAAATTTCCGCTTCGGGCCTGACCTTCGGCATCTTCGATCATCTGGACGAAAACGGCGATGACATCGCACAACAATATGCAGATCGGCTGAGCCTAGCAGAAGCGTGCGATGGCTATGGCTTTTATGCGTATCATCTCGCCGAGCACCACTGTACGCCGCATGGCAGAGGTCCATCACCGAATTTGTTCTTAGCGAGCGTCGCCCAGCGAACCCGCAGTCTTCGTGTTGGTCCCATGGTAATGCTACTTGCGCTCTATCATCCGCTGCGTGCCTTCGAGGAGATCTGCATGCTTGATCAGTTGAGCGGCGGCAGGCTTGAACTCGGCATAGGGCGCGGCTCTGCTCCCACAGAATTGGGATACTTCGGGGTTGCTGTAGAAGCAGCACCAGAACAGTATGCGGAGGCCAGCGAGATTCTCATCAATGCGATGAAAGGCGGGACGCTTTCTTATCAGGGCCGCCACTTTGAGTTGAAAGACGTTCCGCTGACGTTGAGACCTCACCAATATCCCCATCCGCCGACATGGATCGCCACCAATCGACCCGAGCCGGCTAGCTGGGCCGCCGCAAATGGGGCAAACATCGCCTGCGTCGGACCTTCCACTTCTGTTCGCAGCGTTACCGACGCGTTCCGCGCCGCCCGAATTCACGATGCTGACATTGGCCAGCAAGCGCCATTTCTTGGATTGCTCCGAATGGTGGTGATAGAGCGTTCTGAAACAGATGCGTATTTGCTCGCAGCACCTGCCTATGAACGATGGCTCAAGAGCTTCAAATTTCTATACGAACTAAATGCCATTCCCACTCCACCAAACTTGCCTCTGAACTTCGATGCAGCAATTGAAAGTGAATTGTGCGTCGTGGGAACGGCAGCTTCTGTCCGAAAAGCTCTCCTTGATCAGTTGGAAGAGGCAGGTGCTAATTATCTTCTGTGTCAACTGGCATTTGGGGATTTGCCGCTGGATGCGTCCCTATACACCGCATCGACCATTCGATCCGAAATCATGGCTCGAGTTGGCGCATCGTGAAATCCGTCGTGTGATTGGAGGAGCAGCGGCAGCGCTGCTCCTCATTGCGAAACGGTTGTGGGGGCCGGACTCCTGTGTCAGGTGTAAACCATTGGAGCACGTCCTATCTGATCCAGGTCATATCCTGCGGCTGTGAAGTAGTTGGCACATTCGGCTGGGGTGAAGAGGTCGACGACCGCGCCGAGGCGTCCTGACCTTGCCCCTCTGATCTAATCCGGTTTGAAGTTCGTTCTGGCCCATCCAGAGGACCAGGACATGAAACGCAGCCGCTTCTCTGAAGAGCAGATCATCGGAATTTTGAAGAAACACGAGGCCGG
>NZ_RZTA01000008.1:17365-100048 GCF_004023115.1 Mesorhizobium sp. M6A.T.Cr.TU.017.01.1.1 | reverse complement strand
AGGGGTTGGGACTCGACCGGGTTTTCTCCTTAAGCGCGTCGCATTCATGCGACGCGCTTAACCTCTGTTTTATGCATGTCGTTATCCCAAAACCGCTGCGCACTTTGGGCGACATGCATTGGCGTCCTTAGCGGACGCTGGCGACCGCGTCGGAGCGGCCGTCGTTGATCGTTACCCAAGCGCCCGAATTCTGGCTCGATTGGCGCTTCAGGTAGGTGTAGTCGGTGTTGGTCCAGGACAGCACCCTGGTCTCCAGATTGTCGAGGATGAACTCTCCAAGGCTGGTGCGCACGGTCAGCACCGCATGGCCGTCTCCGTTCGGCTGGCGCGCAACCGTCATCAGCAGGTCGCCGGCCGGTATGCCGATGTTCATCAACGCGCGGCGCTTTTCCAGCGCATAGTCCTCGCAGTCGCCGAAGCCGCTGTTGGGATAGGACCAGACTTCTTCCTTGCCCCACAGTTCCATGTCGGTGCGCGGCGTGATCCTGGTGTTGACCGAATTGTTGATGCTCACGATTTTCGCCCACAGCTTGCGTGTCAGCTCGACCGGTGCCTGCTTAGGCGTGCGCTCATTGCATTCCTGCGGAATCTTCTGGCAGAACTCGTAATGGCCGACCGGCTGTGTGGTGCGGCTGCCAGTGTGCATGAAGGCTGGTCCCGCTGCGTACGCCGTTCCCCAGGCGGTAAGCTGCATCGCCATTGCCAAGAGCAACAGCTTGCCCCTCGTCTTCTTCATCGTCCAGTCTCCCCGTTTGAGGAGACAATGACACGATTGGATTTATTCGACGCAAAGGCTCGAAGTAGATATTAAGTAAAACGCCTGTAGAATAAATGTAAAATTTGAATCATTTCAGTATAAAATTGTTGAGGCATTTTCGCGGAGCTGCATCGGCACGGCGCGACGCCTTGGCGCGGCATCGGTTGGCAAGTCGCGTCGGCCGGTGCGGAACAACGAAAGAACCGGCCGAATGGGCCGGTCTGATTGCGATAATATGTTGTTGCTTGTCAGGTGCCGGATGCGTTGAATTCGGAATCGAGCGTTTCGGGCCGCTGGACGACGGCGAACTCGATGGCGACGCCGTCCTCGAAATGGCGCACGACCTGGCCGCGCATCGTGCCCAGCATGACCTGGATGCCGATTGCCGGCTTGACGTTGATCTCGACCGCGGCGCCCGAAAGCGACAGGTCGATGATGCGGCACTGGTACTGGCGCCCGTCGGCGAGCTGAAGCACGCTGGTCGGATTGCGCGGCGCCACGCGTTCGTGACGGCGGTCTTCCGGCAGATCGAGCTCATGCTTGTTGGCAAGCCAGGTCAATTGCGCGGCAAGCTTGTCCTTCTTGCGTTCCGACGCGATGACCGTCATCGCGAAACCATCCTGCAAGATACGAGTGACGACGCCTTCGATGCGGCCGATGTGATCGATATAGGCGATGACCTTCTCGCCCGGCATGCCGATGCGCTCCGTGCGAAGCGCAACATTGCCCGGCGACATGTCGACCACCTGGCACGGATGTTCGGTGCGATCCTCCAGCATGAAGCGCCCATAGATCTTCACGCGGACGCGCTGAAAGTTACGCCTTTCAGCTTGGGACGGCGCGGTGTCGACCGCCGCTGACCTCATGACTGCCTACACCCCGTCTGGCATTCCGCGCGTTGATGCGAGGAACTTCAGCGGAAAACTACAGCAAAGCAGGTTAACAAAGGGGAAAGCCTGGCACCGTTACTTTAGCGTTCGCGATTATTCCTCGCGCCCGCCGTCGAACACGACCAGATGGCGGATGCGGCGCGCCTGGCCGAGCGCCGAAATCGTCTGGGGCGGATCGAGATCCAACGGGACAAGCGAGGGGACGTCGATGGCCGGCCGGTTCTTGGGGAATATCGGTTCCTTCTCCGGATCGACGATGCGGATCGAATCGATCAAGGCGTCGGTGATCGGATCCGCGCCCAGCCAGAAGGGTTTTTCAGCGGCGCTTATCACACCGAGGCAGCGCGGGTTTTCGACGCCGCCGTCGAGCGGCAGAGCGAGCAGCTCGAACTTGTTGGAACGGTCGCCGCGGCTGAAACCTTCATAAGTGATGAGCACCACGGATTTCTGGTCGAAGACCCCATGGATCAGTTTTGAGACAAGCCGCTGGTCCTTCTCCCGCCACAGCGACGGGAAGGAAAACCCCTTGAGCTCACGGCCATAGACCGCGCAAAGTCTTGTGCCGGCGAGCCGGAACACCGCCTCGCCGCGTGTATCCTTTTCCAGGATGAATGTGTCGGCCAGCAGCGACTTGATGTCGGCTGGCTCGACTTCCGAACGCTTCGGGGCAGGGCGCCCGTCACGCAACCGGTTCCAATAATGGAACAGCGTGATCGATCCGTTCTGGTTCATGCTATGCTGCTCCGCGCAATCTGTCGTCTGATGTCCCATCGGTGAACAGAAGGGCGCCCTCCGAGGACCTACATGCGTTGCGGAGCAGGATGCGTGCCAGCATCGTTAACACTTGTTCACGGGTCGGGGTCGTTAAGGTTAACAAGTGGTTTACGTTGCGCCCCACCCAAGCCCGTGGCACGCTAAAACCACTCCAGAAGCGGTCGTTTCGCAGCGATCGGCAGCACTTCAGTCAAGAGTTTTGGGGAGCGTGGGGGCTCGACCAGCCGTTCAAGGGCAACCTTGGACGGCTTCTTTTTGATTCGCGCCCAAGCGATTCGCGGCGATTCGCCCTTTGTGAATCGGGTGACCGTGATCTACATGCTCGCGAAGGCGAGCGACTGAGTGCAAGGCATATGAGCGAACCAGCAAGCCCATCGGAAATCGAACAGGGCGAGGGCAGACCTATCGGCCGCGAGCCGGTATTCAACATGCCACCCGTTGTGCTGGCGGTGATCGGCATCTGCGTCGCCGTTCACCTGATCCGGTTCTATTGGCTCACCGACGACCAGGATTTCTCGCTGCTGATCCGGACTGCCTTCATCCCGATCCGCTATTCCGGTCGCTTCGACCTCGATTTCTACGCGTTTTCGAGCCCCTTCACCTATGCCTTCCTGCATGGCGGCTTCGCTCATCTAGCCATCAACATGGTGTGGCTGGCGGCTTTCGGCTCGCCACTGGCGAATCGATTCGGCGCGCTTCGTTTCAGTCTGTTCTTCGCGGCGACGGGGCTGGCGGCGGTGGTGCTGTTCTGGGCCATGCATCCGCTCGGCCAGGCGCCGCTGGTCGGCGCATCGGGAGCGATTTCCGGCATGATGGGGGCCGCCGCCCGCTTTGGCTTCCGCACCGACCGCTCGTCCGGCAAAGCCGCCTTCGCCGGCGCGCCAATGCCCATGGCGGCGGTGTTCCGCTCGCGCGGCGTTATGACTTTTCTCGCCATCTGGATGGTGATCAATCTCATCACCGGCCTCGTTGCCTTCGCGCCCGGCATCGACAGCCAGATCGCCTGGGAGGCCCATATTGGCGGTTTTGTCGCCGGCTTCTTCGGCCTGCGCGTTTTCGATCGGCGGCAGCAGGCGGATGAGTCCATGGCCTGAGCCTCGCCGCACTTGAAATGCAATCGATCGCGGCGCACGATGTTTACTACAGCGCCGCGCGTCCTGTTGGACGCGCAAAGGACGCTGTAGAAACTTTGATTTGGCGCATGATCTTTTCCGAAAATCGAGGCCGATTTTCGGGGTCATGCGCAGGAGGAAAGCCGGTCAGGGCAGGAACCGGCAAGTAAACAGAGGAGGACGCCATGACTGTTAAGGCAATTCTCGAGCAGAAAGGCCATGACGTGTTGACGCTCGGGCCGAACGAAAAGCTGAGCGAGGCCATTCGCATCCTGGCCGAGCACAGGATCGGTGCGCTGGTCATCACCAATGGCGATCACAAGATCGTCGGCATTCTTTCCGAGCGCGACGTCGTGCGGGTCCTCGCCAGGGAAGGAGCCGCCGCACTGGACATCGCGGTGCGTTCGGCGATGACGCCCAAGGTGAAGATTTGCAATGAGAACCACACCGTCAACGAGGTCATGGAGATCATGACCAGTGGCCGTTTCCGCCATCTGCCGGTGGAAAAGGACGGCCTGCTCGACGGCATCGTGTCCATAGGCGACGTGGTCAAGCGGCGCATCGAGGATGTCGAGCGCGAGGCAGCCGAGATCAGGGCCTACATCGCGACGGCCTGAATGCGGCGAGAGCGACGGCGGCGGCGAGACTCGGTGCGAAAGCGCCAGCTTCGGCTTTGCGCTTGTCTCTTTTCGTGGTTTGCACTAGCGAATGACTTTCACGTCCGGCGTGGCGGAATTCACGTTCAGATGTGAATCCGCCACCGAAAGTTCGCAGGCCACTATGACCCTCATCGACACCCGCACGCCAGAAGCCAAACGCTTGATATCAGGCGCCACCGGCGACTGGGAAATCATCATCGGCCTCGAGGTCCACGCGCAGGTGACTTCGCAGGCAAAGCTGTTCTCCGGCGCCTCGACGGCTTTCGGCGCGCCGCCGAACGCCAATGTCAGCCTCGTCGATGCGGCGATGCCGGGCATGCTGCCGGTTATCAACGAGGAATGCGTCAAGCAGGCGATCCGCACCGGCCTGGGGCTGAAGGCCGAGATCAACCACAAATCGGTCTTCGACCGGAAAAACTATTTTTATCCCGACCTGCCGCAGGGCTACCAGATCTCGCAGTTCAAACAGCCGATCGTTGGCGAGGGCAAGGTGATCGTCTCCGTCGGTCCGGACCGGCAGGGCGAGTTCGAGGATATCGAGGTCGGCATAGAGCGCCTGCACCTGGAGCAGGACGCCGGCAAGTCGATGCACGACCAGCATGCGACGATGTCTTACGTTGATCTCAACCGCTCCGGCGTGGCGCTGATGGAGATCGTCTCCAAGCCCGATATGCGCTCCGCCGACGAGGCCAAGGCCTATGTCACCAAGCTGCGCACCATCGTGCGCTATCTCGGCACTTGCGACGGCAATATGGACGAAGGCTCGCTGCGCGCCGACGTCAACGTCTCGGTGCGCCGGCCCGGCGGCGAATTCGGCACGCGCTGCGAGATCAAGAACGTCAACTCGATCCGCTTCATCGGCCAGGCAATCGACTACGAGGCGCGCCGCCAGATCGCCATTCTGGAGGATGGCGGCAAGATCGACCAGGAAACGCGGCTGTTCGACCCCAACAAGGGCGAGACGCGCTCGATGCGTTCCAAGGAAGAAGCGCATGACTACCGCTATTTCCCGGATCCCGACCTTCTGCCGCTGGAATTCGACCAAGCCTATGTCGATGCGCTAGCAAAGGATCTGCCTGAACTGCCCGACGCCAAGAAGGCACGGCTGATCTCCTCGCTCGGCCTGTCGACCTACGACGCCTCGATCCTGGTATCGGAAAAGGCGGTTGCCGACTATTTCGAGAAGGTGGCCGCTGGTCGCGATGGCAAGCTTGCCGCCAACTGGGTCATCAACGATTTGCTGGGTGCGTTGAACAAGGCCGGCAAGGGTATTGAAAATGCTCCGGTTTCGCCTGATCAGCTCGGCGCGGTCATCGACCTGATCAAGGAGGGCACTATCTCCGGCAAGATCGCCAAGGATCTGTTCGAGGTTGTCTGGAGCGAGGGCGGCGATCCGCGCCAACTGGTCGAAAGCCGCGGCATGAAGCAGGTCACCGACACCGGCGCCATCGAAAAGGCGGTCGACGAGGTGATATCAGCCAATCCCGACAAGGTCGAGCAGGCGCGCGCCAAGCCGACCATGGCCGGCTGGTTCGTCGGCCAGGTGATGAAGGCGACAGGCGGCAAGGCCAACCCCCAAGCGGTCAACGACCTCGTCAAGGCCAAGCTCGGGATCGAATAGGATGATGTTCGTTCGCACCGCCGGCGAGCGCGATCTTGCCGCGATCCGCGCGTTGCTGGTCGAAACGTGGCACGCCACCTACGACAACATCTATGGTGCTGCCAAAGTCACCGAGATCACAGACGAATGGCATTCGATCGCCTCGCTCAAGGCGCGGCTGACACGGCCGAACTCCGAATTCCTGGTCGCGGACGACGGCAAGCGCATCGGCGGCATGGCTTTCGCGGCAACCACCAAGGATGCGAAGATCGTCATGCTGAACCAGCTCTACGTGCATCCGGCCTGCCAGCGGCAAGGGATCGGCCAGGCGCTGCTGGAGGAGGTCGAGGCCAGCTTTCCGGAGGCGCGGACGCTGCGTGCCGAAGTGGAAGAGGCAAACGCTCCGGCCGTCGCCTTCTACCGCTCGCAAGGGTTTTTGCCCGCCGGCAACACCGACGAGTGCGGCGGTGGCTCAGGGCTGCCGGCGCTGATTTTCGAGAAGACGATCGGCTAGACTTGTCTGCCGGACACGTCGCAGTCGGTTGCGTTTCATGGGCAGCGCCGGTCGATTGCGGGCAGCCACGCCGTCAGTGTTGGCCCTTGAGGACGACAAGATAGCCTCGTTCGACGCGAACGCGGAAAGCGATTTGCTCCGATGTCCCAGGGTCCTTGGATTTGTCGATGACATAGCCGCCAGGATGGGAACGAAGCCATTCCTCGGGATTGTCGGTGCTTTCGAACGGCTTCTGCAATCGGGCAAGGAAGCCGACCTCGTCCTGGTAGTCGAAGGCGACAGCCCAATCCGCATTCTTTCGCTCGTCGATAAAGTTGGCCAGCGGCATGAGATCGTCACGTTTGAAAACGGTCGCTGATGCTACGGCATGGCCGATGCCGAAAATGGCAAGCAGGATGAAGGCCGAGTTTCTGAGCCTCGCTAGTGGGATCTCCGCCATGAAATACCCGAACAGGATGGTCGCAAATGGCAGGATCGGCACCACATAGTGAGGCTGCTTGCCGGATATCGCGCTGAAGACCAGTAAAACCGCGACGAACGAGAACGACAGCAGGCGCAGCGCGCGCAGGTCTGGCGATCTCGTGTCGATTAGGCCACGTATCCGGGCGCCCAGCCTCAGCCGCCATATTTCGGGTATGAAGATCCACGGTATGAGCATGATCGGCATCAGCACGACGTAGAAATAGAACGGCCGGTGATGGGAGTTGTGCAGATTGCCGGTGACACGCCCTGCCGACTGGTTCCAGACAAGGTCGTAGACGAAGTTGCCTTTGGTCAGGATGGTCGCCGGCACCAGCCACATCGCCACCGGGATCAATGCGGCGAGAATTGCCAGGCCTACCCCAGCGAAGAATTTCGGCGTCGCCAGTCCGGCCTGCCGATCGCGCCAGAATGGGTAGAGCAGGATGGGGGCGCCGACATGGATGAGCACCACCGGACCTTTCGTCAAGACACCCAGCCCGATGAACAATCCCGCCAGCACGGCGTGCCAATGGTTGCCGCTCCTGGCAAAGGCAAGCAACGACAAAAGCGCGGCAAGCACGAAGACCGTCAGCAGCATGTCGAACAGGATCAGGGTCGAATAAATGACGAAGACGATGCTTCCCGCGACCAGCCAGGGGACACGGCTTACGATGTCGTCGCGTCCGGGAAAGAGGGTTTTTGCCAGACGCGTCGTCAGCCAGATGACGAGCGACGAGGCAACGAAGATAACGAGCATCGCGGCAACCCGGCTTACGCCAAAAATGTCCCAGACCAGATCGATAAGCCAGAACAGCAGCGGCGGCTTTTGCAGATAGGGCGCGAAATTCATCGTCGGAACGAAGGTCTTTCCGCTCAGATACATCTCCCAGGTGACGCTGAGATATCGCGTTTCATCGACAGGCAGCAGCGGCCGGAAGGCGACCGCGATGCAGATCAATGCAAGCGCGAACAGATAGGGGAGCAGCCGCTCGACAAATGCTGGTATCAAGATTGAGGATCCGCGCCAGAAATCGTTCTCTTTCCAGCCGAGCATGATGCAGCGCTCCTGGAGCGCGCAGGACCGCACCATGATTTTGGCCGAATTGTAACGGAGCCGGCCTGATGCTGTGGATTTTGGAGGTGAAGCTCACAAATCCCTTTAGTCGCGGACGCGCTTTAAGTGGAGGGAGTTTCCATATTATCGATCAGCCTGGTCTTGCCCAACCAGGCGGCCGCGAGCAGGCGTCCGGCACGGTCTCGTCGCCACGGGGCGAGCGTCATGCTCTCGCGCGCCGCGACATAGTCGACTTTGTCGAAGCCAGCCTTGACGAGCGCTCGGCTGGCCTCGGCGGTCGCGCTGCCTTCGTCACTGCCGGCCGCAAGTGCCACTGCTGCCCGGCGCAAAATGACGTTGAGCTGGCGCGCCACCTCGATCTCGGCCTTGCCCAGATAAGCGTTGCGTGACGACATGGCGAGGCCATGCGCGTCGCGTACCGTTGGCGCGCCGATGATGTCCACCGGCAGATCGAGGTCACGGCAGAGCTGCCTGACGACGCAAAGCTGCTGGTAGTCCTTTTCACCGAAGACCGCGCAGTCAGGCAACGCCTGCAGGAAGAGCTTAGCCACGACCGTCGCGACGCCGTCGAAGAAGGTCGGCCGGAAATCCGATTCCAGCCCGGCGGCCGGCCCACCGACCGAGATCCTCGTGGCGAAGCCGGCCGGATACATCTCTGCAACATCAGGGGTGAAGACGAGTTGTGCGCCGGCCTCGGCCAGTCGGTCGAGATCGCGGGCGAGCTGGCGCGGATATTTGTCGAGGTCTTCGCTCGGCGCGAACTGCGTCGGGTTGACGAAGATCGAGACAACGCAGCGGTCGGCCTTTTCGAACGCGATCTCCACCAGCGAGATATGGCCGTCATGCAAGGCACCCATGGTCGGCACCATGGCGACGCTGAGGCCATCGCGGCGCCAGTCGCGGATTTGCGCGCGTAGGGCGGCGACGCTGTCGACGACGAGCGGCCGGCTCATGCCTTGTCCTTTTCGGCTGCGGCGGAAAAGACATGGCCCGGGCCGGGAAAAGTCCGGCTTCGCACCTCCGCTGCATAGCTGGCTGCCGCCTGCGATATGGCGCTGCGCAGGTCGGCATATTGCTTGACGAATTTCGGCACGCGATCGACGGTCAGGCCGACCATGTCGTCGACGACCAGGATTTGGCCGTCGCAGTCGCCGCTGGCGCCGATGCCGATGGTTGGAATGGAAATGTGCCGGGTGAGGTCGGCGGCGACGGTCTCGACGGTGCCTTCGATGACCACAGAAAACGCGCCGGCCTTCTCGACCGCGTCCGCGTCGCGATAAAGGGCGGCCACATTCTCCTCGGTCCGGCCCTTGATCCTGTAGCCGCCGTCGCTTTCCACCGATTGCGGCTGCAAGCCGATATGTCCCATGACCGGAATGCCGGCAGCGACGATCGCCGCAATCTGCCGGGCAACTGTGACGCCGCCCTCCAGCTTGACCGCCTGGCAACCGGTTTCGTCGACGATCCGCTGCGCCGAGGCAACGGCTTGGCGCGGCGTTGCCTCGTAGCTTCCGGCCGGCATGTCGACCACCACGCAGGCCCTGGCTGAACCCCGCATCACCGCTTGTCCATGGGCGATCATCATCTCCAGCGAGGCGCCCAGCGTGGTCTTGTGGCCATGGAGAACCATGGCGACGCTGTCGCCGACCAGAAGCAGGTCGACATGATCGTCGAGCAAGCGCGCGACGGGGTAGGTATAGGCGGTGAGGCAGACGATCGGCACGCCGCCCTTGCGCAGGCGAATGGAGCCGGCGCTGATCCGCGGATCCGCGCCGGATGCGTCTGGGGCCAAGCTTCATCTCCCTCAAGACCAGTCAACCATGTACCCGCACGGGGCGCGCAGAGCTTTAGGGAGACGAAACAAACTTGGCAAGCATGCGTCCGGCGGGCGCGAGATCAGCAACCGCCGCCCCACCGCAACAGCAGGTCCGGCGTCAGCGCCGACGGCGCAATGCCCTCAGCCTCGATGTGTAAAGTCGTTGGCCTTTGTAGATGATAAGATCGCTACGTGCGCGGATGCCCGGCCGCTCGCAAAAGTTGGTCGCGAATCTTCGCCTTCTGCGGCGAATTCACGCGACAAAATTTCATCTAAAATTTAGGGGCGTCCACCATCACCCACGGCGCAATGAAGAAGCCTCTTACGTGGTAATGGTTATACATGCCATCGATACCGCTCCCGTTCGTCATTTCGCTTGTTCTGCTCCTTATCCTCGTGCGGATGATCCGGCAGGGACAAGGAAAGCTCGGGCTCTTTCCGCTGCTCGTGGCCGCCTTCGCAATTCAGGCGACTGTGTCAGGATTGAACTGGAACGTCGGTTGGTATCCGGCACGCTTCATCCAGCCAATCCTCGCCGCTGTCCTGCCCGCGCTTTCCTTCGCCGCCTTCGATCAGCTTCGTCGCAAGAACCTAGCGAAACCCTCAGACCTGTGGCCGCATTTAATGCCGGCGTGCCTCGTCGCGGCTCTCGTCGCCTTCTGGCGTGCACCAATCGACATTGTTCTTTTCGTGATCAATCTCGGATACGGCCTCGCGCTCTTGCGAGTTGCGCGGCAAGGCCCGAGTGCGCTTGCGGCTGTGCGTCTTAGTGACGAGTGGACCGCGCACAAGGCGCTCGTCGCGGTCGCGCTTCTTCTCATTATCACCGCCTTTGTCGATGCAACGGTATCGCTTGATCTCCTTTTTGGTGATGGGCGGCAGGCCCAAATGCTCCTGACCGCTGCGAGCGTTCTGTGGCTAGCGGTCGCCGGTTACGCCGCAACCGTCGCGGACGACACTCGCCCTGAAATGGAATTCAACGCCACAGAGGAGGGTCTCGCATTCGCCACCTTCGAGCCACTGCCTTCACTCTCTTACTCTTCGCCGGTCAACGAGGATCTTTCCGAGGCGGACAAGGTCGTTATACGCCGGATTGATGCACTGATGGCTGAGCAGCATCTTTATCGCGATCCGGACCTGACGCTGGACCGTGTTGCACGGCGCGCCGGAATACCTGCCCGACAGATTTCCGGGGCGATTAACCGGGTTCATGGCCGCAACGTTTCCCAAGTCGTAAATGAATACCGGGTCAGCGATGCGCAGCGACGACTGGTCTCGACACGCGATCCGGTGACAGTCGTCATGCTGGAATCGGGTTTTGGCACGAAGTCGAACTTCAACCGCGAGTTCCTGCGCGTCACGGGCATGACACCCAGCGCCTATCGCCGGGTCGGTGGCGAAACGTCTGCCGCGCCCGAAACGCAAAACGGGGCACCTGTCGCCTCGTAATCCTGCACCTAGGGGCTGAATTCATCGCGCGAAACGACCTTGATCACGATCTCGGACGTCCAAGATCGCGTTCGAGGGCGAGCCAGCCAGGATTCCGGTCAATCTTGGGGCCTGAACGCTGAAGCTCATTCTTATCGGCAACTATCCGAACTCCGGTACGAGAATTGACAGCGTGACGATGATGACGAGCGCAAGAGGAAAACAATGAAGTTCTTGATGAATGTCTTGGCTATGCTTTGGACCGTCGCGTCTTCGGCGTTGGTGGTGCAACAGCCAGCCGTCGCCAGCGACAATGTCGGTGTGCGTCAGATTGCGGCTCTCTCCAAAGAGCGCGGGGTCGATCTCGACGTGACCGTTTGGTACCCGGCATCTTCGGGTGGCAAACCGATTATGCTTGGGGAGAGCATGTTTTTTCTGGGAACGCCTGCCATGCTCGATGCCCCAATCTCGGATGGAAAATTTCCTGTCATATTGCTATCCCATGGCGCTGGCCTGGCAGGAAACGCGCAAGCCTTGAGCTGGATTGCGATGCCATTGGCGAAGCAGGGGTTCGTTGTGGCGGCCCCTACCCATCCCGGAAATACAGGCGCAAACCGATCCGCGGTGGAAACGATGAAGCTTTGGCTGAGACCTGCGGATATCACCGAGACCTTGAATGCGATGGACAAAGCCCCTTTTTTCGAAGAGCACCTCGAACATGACAAGGTAGGTACGCTCGGGCTTTCCATGGGCGGAAGCACAGCTTTGGCGATAGCTGGTGCCCGCCTCGATGCAAAACGCTTGGCGGGCTATTGCGATACGGACGCGCTCAACCCTTCTCTTTGTGGATGGGTCAGGCAAAGCGGCGTTGATCTTCACACCATGGATTTGACATCGGCCGGCCGCAACAATGAAGATACGCGTATCAGATTTGCAATGGCGATTGATCCTGCACCCGTCGATGTCTTCGAATTCAACGGCTTTTCGCAGATCTCAATTCCTGTTGAACTCATAAATCTAGGTCAACCAGGGAAAATCCCTCTGACCGCGCAGGCCGCCAAAATTGCAAAAGCCATCCCAAATGCCACCTATTCCACAATCGGAGATGCGAGCCACTACAGCATGTTTGCCGAATGCAAACCTGGTGCGCCTGAGCTCGCCGAAGCTGAAAGGGTTGGTGATCCGATTTGCATGGATGGCGGAGGCCGCACACGGCGCGAAATCCATACGGAACTGATCAGTATGGTCACCACTGCCTTCAGTCGAGCATTGATGGCAAGCCCTTAAACATCGACTGTCCCGTATGCGTCCGCATCGATAACGGACGTCGGTCTTTTGACAACCATTTGTACGGCACCTTAGGCAAAAGTCTTGCCTTCGCGATGACCTGGCGCCATAAGCAGGCAACGGGCGCCCGCCACGAGGATTTGGATGAAAACTTTCCTTCTGCAGTTTTTCACCTGGTGGAACAGCCAGACGCTGGGAACGCGCTTCCACACCTGGCGCCACGGCAAGAAGGTCGGGCAGGACGAGGCTGGCAACATCTACTACGAGGGCGGGGTCGATTCGGAAGGCCGCACCCGCCGCTGGGTCATCTATCGCGACTATTCGGAAGCCTCGATGATTCCGCCCGGCTGGCATGGCTGGATGCATCACCGCGTCGATGTCGCGCCGCCGAGCGACAATTACAAGCCACGCGACTGGCAGAAGCCGCATCAGCCGAACCTCACCGGAAGTGCCGCCGCCTATCGCCCCAAGGGCTCGGTGCTTACCAATCAGCACCGCCCGCAGGTGACAGGCGATTACGACGCCTGGACGCCGGGTTCGTAACCGCTCGTCAAGGTGGAGATCGGTCCTTTATCGCCACAATTGGCGTTTAGCTGCTTGCTGATCTGACAGCAGCGACTAGCCTTGGGCGCGACAGAATCACCCCGGGCGCAAACCACCGGACCCCTTGCATGAGCATTTTCAGCCGAATCTCGATAGGCGGACTGACGGTGGCCGCCGCCGGTTTTGCCGCTTTTAGCATGGCCGCCGCGCAGACGTTGGAGGTGCCAGCGGACCCGGGGGCGCCGACGGAATTTGAGGCGCCAGTGGACCCGGGGGCGCCGACGGAATTTGAGGCGCCAGTGGACCCGGATGCGCCAATGGAACCGGATGCGACAGTGGAACCGGATGCGACAGTGGCGCCGGCGGCACCACAACGCATCACCAATCCCGTCGCCGAATTCGCCGGCATCGACAAGATCACCGGCCGCATCATCACCTTCGATGTCTATATCGACGAGACGGTGCAGTTCGGTGCTTTGCAGGTGACGCCGCGCATCTGCTATTCGCGGCCGCAAACCGAAGAGCCAAAGACCGATTCCTTCGTCGAGGTCGACGAGATCACGCTGGATCGCAAGATCCGCCGCATCTTCACAGGCTGGATGTTTGCCGAGAGCCCCGGCCTCAACGCTGTCGAGCACGCCGTCTACGACGTCTGGCTGAAGGGCTGCAAGCAGAAGTCGGATGTGCCGGCACCCGACGCGGCCAAGACCAACTAGAGCGCTGCGTCCTTTCGGAACTGCCCTGCCAGCCGCGCGTTAGGGCACGTGCGGAGGACGTTCCGATGATGGCCAACAAAGGCGAGCTTCTCGAACTCGAAAAAGGGTTCTGGACCGGTGACGCAGCCTATTTCAAAGCCAATGCCGACACCGAATGCCTGGTGGCGTTCCCACAGATGGCGCAGGCGATGAGCAACGCCGATCTGGCCGAAACCGCGACGGACCCGAACCGCTGGCGCGATCTCGACATCGACCTCAAGGGCATCATCGAGCCGGGTAGCGACATCGTCATGCTGACCTATGAGGCCCACGCCACTCGCGAGAATGGCGAGCCTTATGCGGCGCTGGTCAGCACCGGCTATGTCCATCGCGTCAACGGCTGGAAGATGATGTTCCACGCACAGACGCCGTTGGAAGTCCCGGCGAAAGGCTGATTGGACGGGTCGTCAGGGAAAGTCGGGTCGTCAGGGAAAGAAGAGCGCTTCGCCCTTCAGCGCGTCAGCCAGCATCTTTTCGTATCTGCCCCTTGGCACGTCGACCGCGCCGAAGCGTTTGAGGTGCTCGGTGGTGAACTGCGTGTCGAGCAGCGCAAAGTGCCGTTCCTTCAGGCGCTCGACCAGATGCACCAGGCAGACCTTCGACGCGTCCGTTTCCCTGGCGAACATGCTTTCGCCGAAGAACACCCGGCCGAGCGACACGCCATAGAGGCCGCCAACCAGCCGACCCTCGCGCCAGGCTTCGACCGAGTGGCAATGGCCCATCCGATGGAGTTCGATATACGCCTCGCGGATCGGCGCATTGATCCAGGTCGACCGGCGCTCCTCGCGCCGCTCGGCGCAGCCATCGATGGTCGCCTCGAAGTCGAAATCGAAACGGATATCGAACTGCCTTTTCCGGATCGCCTTCCTCAGGCTTTTGGACGTGTGAAAACCATCGAGCGGGATGATGCCGCGCGTCTCCGGCCGCACCCAGAACACTTCGGGATCGGTGGCGCTTTCGGCCATCGGGAAGACGCCCGAGGCGTAGGCCTTGAGCAACAGGTCGGTCGGTATGCGATAGCCTGGCGCGTAGGGACGGGTCATCGCATCATTATATTCTATAAGTTCACGACCTAATCCTCTTTGGCCAGATATTTTTCCAGCCAGTGGATGTCATACTCGCCATTGGCGATATCGGCATTGCCGACGAGATCACGAAACAGCGGCAGCGTCGTCTTGATGCCGTCGACGACGAATTCGTCGAGCGCCCGCCGCAGCCGCATCATGCATTCGACACGGTTGCGGCCGTGCACGATCAGCTTGCCGATCAGGCTGTCGTAATAGGGCGGGATCTTGTAGCCGGAATAGACGCCGGAATCGACGCGGATGCCGAGGCCGCCCGGCGTGTGGAAATGGGTGATCGTGCCGGGTGACGGGGTGAAGGTTCGCGGATCCTCGGCATTGATGCGGCATTCGATGGCGTGGCCCTGAAAGCGGATATCTTCCTGGCGCACCGAAAGCCCGCCGCCCGAGGCGACGCGGATCTGCTCATGCACGAGGTCGATGCCGGTGATCGCCTCCGTCACCGGATGCTCGACCTGCAGGCGGGTGTTCATCTCGATGAAGTAGAATTCGCCGTTCTCGTAGAGGAATTCGATGGTGCCGGCGCCGGAGTAGCCGAGATCGGCGATAGCCTTGGCACAGACGCCGCCGATATGCGCGCGCTCCTCGGCATTGAGCGCCGGCGAGGGCGCCTCTTCCCAGACCTTCTGGTGGCGCCGCTGCAGCGAGCAGTCGCGTTCGCCGAAATGCACGCCGCGGCCAGCACCGTCGCCGAACACTTGCACCTCGATATGGCGCGGCTTTTCGAGATATTTCTCGATGTAGACGGCGTCGTCGCCAAAGGCGGCTCCGGCTTCCGAGCGCGCCGTCTGCAGCGCGACCACAAGATCGGCTTCGCTGCGCGCCACCTTCATGCCGCGTCCGCCGCCACCGGCCGACGCTTTGATGATCACGGGATAGCCGATCTCTGCGGCGATGCGTTTGGCTTCCTTTTCCTCGGTGACCGCGCCGTCGGAGCCGGGCACCACCGGAATGCCAAGACGCTTTGCGGTGCGCTTGGCCTCGATCTTGTCGCCCATGATGCGGATGTGATCGCCGGACGGGCCGATGAAGGTGATGTTGTGCGCGGCGAGGATATCGGCGAATTTGGCATTCTCCGACAGGAAGCCATAGCCCGGATGCACAGCGTCGGCGCCGGTGATCTCGCAGGCCGCGACGATCTGGTGGATGTTGAGATAGCTGTCGCGCGACGGCGGCGGGCCGATGCAGACGCTCTCGTCGGCGAGCCGCACATGCATGGCATCGGCATCGGCGGTTGAATGCACCACCACCGTCTGGATGCCGAGCTCCTTGCAGGCGCGCAGCACCCTCAGAGCGATTTCGCCGCGATTGGCGATGAGGATTTTCTGGAACATTTCTCGGCTGTTCCCGGCTCTACTCGATCACGACGAGCGGCATGCCATATTCGACCGGCTGCGCATCCTCGAACAGGATCGCCGTCACCGTGCCGGCACGGGGCGAGGGGATCTGGTTCATCGTCTTCATCGCCTCGATGATCAGCAGCGTCTGGCCTTCCTTGACCTGCTGGCCGACCTCGATGAACGCCTTGGCGTCGGGCGACGGCGCCAGGTAGGCGGTGCCGACCATGGGCGAGGCCACCGCATTCTTGGAAATCTCGGCCGCTGCCGCGGTGGTTGCGGCCGCCGGCTGCGCTGTCGGCGGCGCATAGGCGGGCTGCGGTGCGGCGACCGCATGGACGGCCGGCGCCTGGCGCGACACGCGCACCTTCAAGTCGCCCAACTCGACCTCGATCTCGGTGAGGTTGGTGTCGTTCAGTATGCCCGCCAGGTCGCGGATAAGCTGCTGGTCAACACCGTTCTTCTTTATCGACATTTTCGAGCCTTCTGTTTGTTGGCCGGTCATAGGCGTGCGGCCAGCGCCTGCAGCGCCAGCGTGTAGCCGAGCGGCCCGAACCCGCAGATCATGCCGACGGCGACCGGCGAGACCATGGAGACGTGGCGAAATGATTCCCGCGCATGGATGTTGGAAAGATGAACTTCGGCGACGGGCAATGGCGCGACGGAGCGGATGGCGTCGTGAATGGCGATCGAGGTGTGGCTGTAGGCGCCCGGATTGATGACGATGCCGACAGCCTTGTCGGCGGCTTCCTGTATCCAGTCGACGAGGTCGCCCTCATGGTTCGACTGACGGAAATCGATCTCAAGCCCAAGCGCCGCACCCGCCTGCTTGCAATCGTCAGCGATCGCCGCAAGCGTCTTGCCGCCATAGATGCCTGGCTCGCGCTTGCCGAGCGCGTTGAGGTTGGGACCGTTCAGGACGAAAACCGTTTTCAAAATGCCGACCTTTCCCGCCGCCCGCATCAGCCGGCGCACCGGGCCTCTATACTGGGCTTAGACGCCTGCGAAAAGAGCGCAAGTGGGTTCTTTCGCTGTCCACAACAGGTGGAAAAAACGGCTTGCGCCGAAAACCAGCGGTCGATCAGAGTGCGGCCTTGGCCGCCTCGATCTTCTCCGCCAGCACTTCCTGCCCGAGCGCCCCGAATACCACCTCGTTGCCGACCACATAGGAGGGTGTTCCGGTGATGGCCAGCTTGTTGGCAAGGTCATAGGTCTTGGAGAGGGCCTCGGCGATCGACGGGTCCTTCATCTTCTCGCGCAGCGCCGCTTCGTCGGCGCCGAGCGAAAGCGCTACCTTGAGGGCCGCCGCCTCGGTGGCGCGTCCCTGGCCGCCGAGCAGCGCGTTGTGGAACTCGCCGTATTTCTCCGGCATCATCAGGTGGAAGGCCATCGAGACGACGCTCGCCTTCTGCGAATCCGGGCCGAGGATCGGGAACTCCTTGAGCACGAAGCGCAGGTCCGGATCGGCTGTCGTCAGCGCCTGCATGTCCTCCATGGCGCGTTTGCAGTAGCCGCAATTGTAATCGTAGAACTCGACGATGGTGACCTTGCCGTTCGGATTGCCGACGACGCCGTCGAAGGTCGAATTGAAGATCTGGTCCTTGGCATTTTTGATGACGCTGAGGCTGGCAACCTGCTGCGCCTCCTTCTGCTTGGCCTCGAGCGCTTGCTGCGCCTCCAGCAGCACTTCCGGGTTCTTCAAGAGGTAATCGCGGATGATGCCCTCGACTTCGGCCCTGTCGATCTTGGTGTCGGCAGACGCTGCCTGGGCGATCTGCGCGGCATCGGCCTTTGCCGCCTGCGGACTTCCGGTCACGAACCCGAAACCCACCATGGCGAGAGCGACCGCCACTCCCGTGGTGCCCAGCAGAATTGCCTTGTTCATGGTCCTCGATCCTCTTGCCTGGTTTCCGGCCCAATTGGTCCGACTATATGTCGCCGCGCATGGCCGGAAGGTTCACTTTTTCTTGCCTGATGGTGCGTAGTTTATGATGTCCTGCGCGCGGATCCAGCCCGGCTCGCCGCGCTTCATTTTCATCTGCGCGCGCATTGCGAAGATCTTGGCATCCTTATAGGCGCCGGAATAGAAATGGCCTTCGGCGGTCGCAAGGTCGGCGGCTGGGATTTTGCCGAGCTCGCCATAGGCCTGCGCCAGATAGCGATACCCGACCGCGTTTTCCCGGTCGCGCCCGAGGCCTTTGTTGATCTGCACCACCGCTTTCTCCAGGGAATCGGGCGTGCCGACGGCCATCAGCGCCTGGCCGTAGGAGACCGGCAGCAGCCCGGATCTGGCTGGATCGAGGCTGACCGCCTTGGCATAGGCTTCCGCCGCGTCCCTCGGCTTGTTCGCCTTCATCAGGACGTCGCCGCGCAATTCCTGGAAATACGGGTTTTTGGGCTGTGCCTTGATCAGTGCGTTGGTCTTGGCAAGCGCTTTGGCCAGATTGCCATAGAGATAGGCCGTCTGCGCGTCGCCATATTGCGAGGCGAGGCTGCCCGGGTTCTTGCGCATCAGCCGCGATGCGGCGGCCTGGCCTTCCATGTAGGCGGCGATCTTGATGCGCATCATGTCGTGCCGCTGCTGCAGTGCCGGCGGATCGACCTTGTCGACATAGGGGCTCTGCTTAACCAGCACTTCGAGATTGGCGATGCGTTCCCGCGGCAGCGGATGGCTGATCCGGTAGGGATCGACCTGCGCCCCCGACAGCGAGAGTGCGCTCTGGAAGCGGTCGAAGGTTTTCAGCATGCCCATGCCGGACTGGCCGGTGGCATTGAGATAGGTTATCGCCGAGCGGTCGGCGGTCATCTCCTCGGTGCGCTGATAGGCGAGGATACTGCGCTGCGCCATCTCGCCGCCGCCAGCCGCAACCCCCATGCCGGCGCCGGCGAGGCCCCGGCTTTTGGTGGTGGCGCCGGCGACGACGGCACCGGCGCCAAGCAGCGTCGCGATGATGGCCATCGTCTTGGCGCGTTCGAGCTGGTTGCGCAATTTCTGCTGGTGCCCGCCGGCAATGTGGCCGGCCTCATGGGCGATGACGCCGATGATCTCGTTGGGCGTCTCCGCCGACATCAGGGCACCGGTGTTGATGAACAGACGAGATCCGGCAACGAAAGCGTTGAAACTCTGGTCGTTGACCAGCACGATGTCGACGCCGTCTTCCGGCAGGCCCGCCGCCCTGAAGATCGGCCGCGCATAGTCACGCACCAGCGCCTCGATCTCGGCATCGCGCACCACCGGCACGTTTTGCGCGAAGGCGCTGACCGTGCTGGTCACGGCGACCGTCGCGGCAAGCGAAAGCGTCGCGAAGACGCGCGCTGCCCTGGCAATCGTCGATTTGGGTCGATTCAACATGGCAGGTCCACTGGTAGACGAGCGGGCGGAGGATGAAAAGTCGGCACTGAAACTTTACTGAACTTGTGATCCTCACATCAATCGGGCATTTGTGCGGCGCGGGACGCCAAAGCTCGGCGCCGGCAGCCGGCAGGGGCCGACCCGAGGGCCGACAAGGAAAGAGGTCAAATGGTTGTATCGCTTTCGCGTCGCGGCGAAGTCGAGCCGTTCCACGCCATGGACATTCTGGCAGAAGCGAATCGGCTGAAAGCAAAGGGCGTGCCGGTCGTTTCCATGGCTGTTGGCCAGCCGTCCGATCCGGCGCCGGCCGGGGTTAGGGAAGCGGCGACGAACGCATTGAAGATGGGGCGCATCGGCTACACCGACGCATTGGGTCTTGCGGGCCTGCGCGAGGCAATCGCGCAGCACTATGCGGACCACTACGGGCTTGACGTCTCGCCCGGCCGGATCGCCGTCACCACCGGATCGTCGGCCGCGTTCAACCTGGCCTTTCTGGCGATGTTCGATCCAGGCGACCGTGTCGCCATCGCCGCCCCCGGCTACCCGGCCTATCGCAACATCATGGCCGCGCTCGGCATCGAGATCGTCGAGATCGAGCTCGACGGTGATGCCTATCTCCACGCCGAGCACCTGAAGGCCGCGCATCGCGAAAAGAAGCTGAGGGGCGTGTTGTTCGCCAGCCCGGCCAATCCGACCGGCGCGATTATCCCCGCCGACGAGCTGTCGGCTCTGGTGACGACGGCGGAAGAGCTCGGCATTGCCGTGATCTCCGACGAGATCTATCACCGGCTGGCTTATGCTGCGCCGGACACCACGGCGCTTGCCTACGGCCGTGACATGACGGTGATCAATTCCTTCTCGAAATATTACTGCATGACCGGTTGGCGCATCGGCTGGATGGTGCTGCCGGAACAATTGGTGCGGCCGGTCGAGCGCATCGCCCAGAGCCTTTACATCTCGCCTCCGGAACTGTCCCAGATCGCCGCGATCGAGGCATTCAAGGCGACTGGGGAATTGGAAGCGGTGAAGGCGCGCTACGCCTGGAATCGCGAGCTTTTGATGAAACGCCTGCCCGAACTCGGCTTTGCGCTGGCGGCACCGATGGATGGCGCCTTCTACGCCTTCTGCGATGTCACCAGGCACACCAACGACAGCATGGCCTTCGCGCGCAGGATGCTGGCCGAGGCGCATGTTGCGGCGACGCCCGGCCGCGATTTCGATCCGCTGCAAGGCCATCGAACCATGCGCTTTTCCTATGCCGGCAGCCACGACGAGGTGGTCGAGGCGATGGCGCGCATCGAACGCTGGCTGAAGTAGCGCGAATGCCGGACCTTGAACAAGCTTTGACCGAAGTTGCCGCCGAAATGGCGGAGCGCACGGATCGCGGCGATGTCGCGACCTACATTCCGCAACTCGGCAAGGTCGATCCGAAGAAGTTCGGCATTGCCGCCGTGACCAATGACGGTCGCGTGCTGATGGCGGGCGACGCCGATGAGCCGTTTTCAATCCAGAGCATTTCGAAGGTGTTCACGCTGACATTGGCGCTCGGCAATGTCGGCGACGCGCTGTGGCAGCGTGTCGGGCGCGAGCCTTCGGGCAACCCGTTCAACTCGATCGTCCAGCTCGAGCATGAGAACGGCATTCCGCGCAATCCGTTCATCAATGCCGGCGCCATCGTCATTTCCGACATTCTGCTCGCCGGCCACCAGCCGCGCGAGGCGATCGGCGAGATCCTGCGCTTCATCCAGTTCCTGGCCGACGACGAGACCATCATCATCGACCGCGAAGTCGCGGCTTCGGAACGCGCCACCGGTTTTCGCAATTTGGCCCTTGCCAACTACATGAAATCCTTCGGCAATCTCAACCACGCGCCGGACCTGGCGCTGGGCGTCTATTTCCACCATTGCGCCATCGCCATGAGCTGCCGGCAACTGGCTTTGGCCGGCCGCTTCCTCGCCAATGGCGGCAAGAACCCGGCGACCGGCCATTCCGTGGTGTCGGCCGAGCGCGCGCGCCGCATTGGCGCGATGATGCTGACTTGCGGTCATTATGACGGCTCCGGCGATTTCGCCTTTCGCGTCGGCATCCCGGGCAAGAGCGGCGTAGGCGGCGGCATATTGGGGGTCGTTCCTGGTGTGGCGTCGCTCGCCGTCTGGTCGCCCGGCCTCAACGCCAACGGCAATTCCAGGCTGGGATCGATAGCGCTGGAAAGGCTGGCGAAAATGATGAACTGGTCGATCTTCGCGCCATAGCGTTGGGATCTCAGGCAAGAAAAATCCCGCGCCGTCTTTGGATGGCGCGGGATTTTTTGTCAGAAGATCAGTATAAGCAACTGAAAGGCTTAGAAAAAACCTTTCTTCTGCCACCAGCCGGCACGCTTCGGCTTGTCCTCGGTCTTTGCCTCGTCGGCAACAGTCGAGGACACGATCGGCTCAACCGGAGCATCAACCGGTGCCGGCTTGCGTCGCGATGGGCGGGCCTTCGGCTTTTCGTCGATGGCGGCCACGGCTGTTTCCTCCGAAACAGGCGCCGGAGCCTCGGCGGAGGCTTCCGGCTCGGCAACCGGTGTCTCAGCGACGGCGTCTGTTGCAGCCTTCTTCGGCTTGGCGGCGCGGCGCGGCTTCTTCGGCTTCTCGGCGCTCGGCGTGTCGTCGTTGGCCGGAGCAAGGTCCGCAGGCTCTTCGACCGGCGTTGCTGCTACCGGCTCGCTGGAGACGGACTCCAAGACGTCGCCTTCGGGACTGTCAGCCGCCTCGGCAGTGCCTGCATCGACCTCGCCTTCGCCGTCTTCACGGCGATTGCGCTTGCCGCCGCGCTTGCCACGCCGGCGCTTCTTGCCCTGACCGTCATCCGACGCGTCCACCGCCTCGGCAACGCCGACCTGCGCCTCTTGGTCTGCTTCGGCGCCTTCATCGTTTGAGGCTTCGGAGACGCCATCGGCAGTGGCCGAGAGGGGCGCGCCTTCCACGGGGGCGCCATGCTCGCGGTCGCGATCCTTGCCGCCGCGCCGTCTGCGGCGCTTGCGACGCTTGCGGTCGCGGCCTTCGCCATCCTCGGCGAGCCTTGGCTGCTGCGGCTGCTGGGCCTGGCGCGGTTGCTCGGCCGGTGCAACAGCCTCGTCCTCATCCTCCTCGATGACGATTTCGTCCGCGGGCTCTTCCGGCTCGACATAGGCGGGCAAGGTGCGCACCTCGACGAATCCTTCAGGCTTTTCCGCCAACGCGCCGCGGAAGATCGCATAATGCTGGGCGCCAACCGTGTCGTCGGCTTCGATGGTGATGGTCAGGCCGAAGCGGCTTTCGAGCTCCACCAGCGTGCCGCGCTTGTGGTTGAGCACATAGAGCGCGGTCGCGGCCGGCGTCCGCACCGTGATGTGGCTGCGCGAATCCTTGAGCAGGAATTCCTCGATCGCTCGCACCACCATCAGCGCGACAGACGAATCGGACCTGACATGGCCGGTGCCGCCGCAATGCGGACACGGCTTCATCGTCGATTCCAGCACGCTGGCACGGATGCGCTGGCGCGACATCTCCATCAGGCCGAAATGCGAGATGCGGCCGACCTGGATGCGGGCGCGATCGTTCTTGAGGTGATCCTTCAGCCGCTTCTCGACGGAGCGGTTGTTGCGGTTCTCCTCCATGTCGATGAAGTCGATGACGATCAGGCCGGCGAGATCGCGCAGCCTCAGCTGCCGTGCGACTTCCTCGGCCGCTTCCAGGTTGGTGTGAAGCGCCGTGTCCTCGATCGAGTGCTCCTTGGTCGAGCGGCCCGAATTGACGTCAATGGCGACCAGCGCTTCGGTCTGGTTGATGATGATGTAGCCGCCGCTCTTCAGCGTCACCTGCGGCTGCAGCATGCGGTCGAGCTGCGCTTCGATGCCATTGCGCACGAAGATCGGCGTCGTGTCGCGGAACGGCTGCACGACCTTGGCGTGGCTCGGCATCAGCATGCGCATGAAGTCCTTGGCCTCGCGATAGCCCTCTTCGCCGGAGACCTGGATCTCGTCGATGTCCTTGTTGTAGAGGTCGCGCACCGAGCGCTTGATCAGGCTGCCTTCCTCGTAGACCAGGGCAGGGGCCGTGGACTGCAGCGTCAGATTGCGGACGTTTTCCCAAAGCCGCATCAGATATTCGTAGTCGCGCTTGATCTCGGCCTTGGTGCGGCTTTCGCCGGCCGTGCGCAGGATGACGCCCATGCCCTGCGGCACTTCGAGATCGGCGACGACCTCCTTTAGTCGCTTGCGGTCCTGTGCGTTGGTGATCTTGCGCGAGATGCCGCCGCCGCGCGCCGTGTTCGGCATCAGCACCGAATAGCGGCCGGCAAGCGACAGATAGGTGGTGAGCGCCGCGCCCTTGTTGCCGCGCTCTTCCTTCACGACCTGCACCAGAAGGATCTGCCGGCGCTTGATCACTTCCTGGATCTTGTACTGCCGGCGCACCGGCTTGCGGCGATTGCGCGCTTCTTCCAGCGCATCCTCGGCGCCGACCGATTCGACCTCATGATCATCCGAATGCGTAGAGTGCACCTCTTCCAGCATGCCGCGATCATTGTCGGTGGACGTGGCTTCTCCGGCCGACTCCGCCTGCGGCATGGCTTCGGAAATCACATCCGCTTCGATGCTGGCGGCAATGGAATTGGGTCCGCCTTCCGAAGGCCCAGTCTCATCACGACTCGTCTCATCATGACTCGTCTCATGACTGGCGACATCCTCGCGATGTTCCGAAGTCTCGGGCGCCGTCTCCACATTTTCGGAAACGGCATCGACGGTCTCCGCGACCGCATCCTCGCCACTCTCATTGGAGCCGTTCTCGCTGGAATCGGCAGAAACGGGGGAATCGACAGAATCGTCGGAATCGGCCGCACCTGCATCACGCTTGTGCTCGCCTCGGTCGCGGCTCTTGCCACCGCGCCGGCGCCCGCGCCGGCCGCGATCGCGGCTCTGGCGGTCGTCGCCTTCGCCGTCCTCATCGTCCTCGTCTTCAGCCTCCTGCGCTTCCGCGCGCAGCAGCGCCTGACGGTCGGCGACCGGAATCTGGTAGTAGTCGGGATGAATTTCACTGAAGGCGAGGAAACCGTGACGGTTGCCGCCATATTCGACAAAGGCTGCCTGAAGCGAGGGTTCGACGCGGGTTACGCGGGCGAGGTAGATATTTCCTTTGAGCTGCTTCTTGTCCTGGGATTCAAAGTCGAATTCTTCAATACGGTTACCGCGAACGACGACAACGCGTGTTTCCTCCGGGTGGGAGGCGTCTATCAGCATCTTGTTGGGCATTATTTCGTTTCCCCCCGGCAGCCGTCAGCCGCAGCTTGCGGGGCAAAACCCGCCGCTGTGAGTGTGGATGAACATGGGTGCCGGGCAATTGAATGTCCGCCGGCCGCTGCCTTAGCGCCATGGCGGTGCCGCCCGCAGCCATAATGGCGCGGTTTGCTGCGGACCTTTCCATGATTGCGCTTGAAGCCATCGTAACCAGCAGAACCTTTTTGAACCAAAGCCCGGGAAAACCGGACCAGCTTGTTTGCTCGTACAGAGCCGGCGCGGGACAATCCCGGCCGTTTTCCTCACGCAGGCGTTTCCCCCGCCACGGGCTCACACCTGCGAAATTCGTCGCGATCACCTGATACCTTTTTCGCCTGAAGCGAAAGGAGCCGTCGTTCATCTGACCTGTAGCGGGAAGCTGCGGAGAAGGACGGTTCCAGGATTGCAGTGATCCACCATCGCTTTTATGATTTGGCGGGTTGGAAGGCAACCCCGATTTCGGATGCCGGCAAAAAGCGGTTCCGCAACGGAAGCACGGCTTTAAGCCTTTGGATGAAAAGGCTTGGTTAACCTTCTCTGGATACCAATCGTTAATCGAGTTCGCGGCCTAGCCGGCATTTCGACAAGACGCCGACACTCCGACAAGTAAGATTGGGCGCCTGGCGCCAAACCGGAGCGACTGGAAAGAGATGGGACTGGCAGTCTTCACGCACAAGGGCGGTCGTGCCAGAGACGGTCTCTTCCACGCCGCTTGTCTGCTGTTGCTGGTTGTCGCTTGCCTGGCTTCTTCGCCTGTTTCCTTTGCTGGCGACGCGCCGCTCACCGCGACGAGCTATAAAATGGCGGGTGACGCCACCAAGATGCGCATCGTCATGAATTTCGACCGCGAGCCCGACGTCAAATGGTTCCTGCTGCGTGGCCCCCACCGTCTGGTCGTCGACCTGCCAAGCACGAAATTTGCCATCAATGCCAAGGATGTGAAGGCGCGCGGCCTGGTCAGGGGGGTGCGCTACGGCGATCTCGGCGAGGGAGTGTCGCGGCTGATTCTCACCGGCAAGGGCCCGTTCGCCGTCGACAGGCTCGACGTGCTCAAGAATGAAGACGGCAGCGGCTACCGCATCGCCATCGACATGTCGGCGGCGTCCGCGCGGGAGTTCGACGCCGCCCTTGCCAATCAGGCGCTGACCACCGGTTCGACGATCTCCCCCGACAAGGGCGGCAGGGTCGGCACCGGGCCGATCTCCAATCCAGGCCATCGCTTCACCGTCGTCATCGATCCAGGTCATGGCGGCATCGACGGCGGCGCCGAGGGTCTGAACGGCACGGTCGAGAAGAACGTCACGCTCGCCTTCGCCACCGAATTGCGGGCCAGACTTGCCGCAGTCGGCAAGTACGACGTGTTCATGACGCGCGAGACGGATCAATTCCTGCGGTTGGACGACCGCGTGCGCATTGCTCGCCAGCACGAGGCCGATCTGCTCATTTCGATCCACGCTGACACGATCAGGGTCAAGGGCCTTCGCGGCGCAACCGTCTACACGGTCTCCGATAAGGCTTCCGATCCCGAAGCGCAGGCGCTCGCCGACCGTGAAAACCTTTCCGACCAATTCGCCGGCATGGAGATCAAGGACGATAACAAGGAAGTGACCGACATTCTGATCGACCTGATTCGACGCGAGACGCATAGTTTCTCGATGAGTTTCGCCCAGACTTTGGTCGGCCAGCTTTCCACCAGCGTCGGCCTCATCAACAATCCGCAGCGTTCGGCCAGCTTCAAAGTGTTGAAGGCGCCGGATGTCCCCTCCGTGCTGGTCGAGCTCGGCTATCTGTCGAACGCCAAGGACGAGGCGCAACTGCTCAGCGCCGATTGGCGCGGCAAGGCGGCCCAGAGCATAACCAACGCCATCGCCCTGTTCGCTTCAGCCAGGGTCGGAGCAGGAACCGGAGGCTGAGATGCCAGCCGTCGCCCACAACCAGAGGCAGCGTTGCACGACAACAACACCCCGTACTTATTTCCCCGATTCGAGACCGAAATTCCGTGCTGCCGCATTTTCCCCACATGGTGGCGACATGGGTTTTCGATTACTGGTCGGGATCATCTCGAAAGCTTGCGCGAAAGGCGGCTTCGTTTAGGAGATTCCCGAACCAAGGACTGGAGCGGGCATGATTCGTCTCATTGGCTATTTCTTCGGCATCGGCACGGCTCTGGCCCTTTTGGTCGCGGCGGGCGTGGCGATCTATATCAGCCATTTGTCGAAGGATCTGCCCGACTACGAGGTCCTGGCTAAGTATGAACCGCCAGTGACGACCCGCATCCATGCGTCCGATGGTGCGCTGATGGCCGAATATGCGCGCGAGCGCCGCCTGTATTTGCCGATCCAGGCGGTGCCGGATCGTGTCAAGGCGGCCTTCCTGTCTGCCGAGGACAAGAATTTCTACAATCATCCCGGCATCGATATGACCGGCCTTGGCCGCGCAATCATGGTCAATCTGCAGAATTTCGGCTCGGGCAAGCGCCAGGTCGGCGCCTCGACGATCACCCAGCAGGTGGCGAAAAACTTCCTGTTGTCCTCGGACCAGACCTACGAGCGCAAGATCAAGGAGATGATCCTCGCCTTCCGCATCGAGCAGGCCTATTCGAAGGATCGCATTCTCGAGCTCTACCTTAACGAGATTTTCTTCGGACTTGGCGCCTACGGCGTCGCCGGCGCAGCACTCACCTATTTCGACAAGGCGGTGAATGAACTCACCGTGGCGGAGGCGGCCTACCTGGCGGCTTTGCCGAAGGGCCCCTCCAACTATCACCCGTTCAAATATGCCGACCGCGCCATCGAGCGCCGCAACTGGGTCATCGACCAGATGGTCGGCAACGGCTACGTCACGCCCGAGGAAGGCGCCAAGGCCAAGGCCGAGCCGCTCGGCGTCAAGCCACGCCGCTCCGGCACCTATCTGTTCGCCGGCGAATACTTCACCGAGGAAGTGCGTCGCCAGATCAGCGCGCGCTACGGCGAGAATGCGCTCTACGAGGGCGGCCTGTCGGTCCGTACAACGCTCGATCCCAAGATGCAGCTCATCGCCCGCAAAGCCATGCAGAACGGCCTGATGAAGTTCGACACGCTGCGCGGCTATCGCGGGCCGGTGAAGACCATCAGCGTATCCGGCGACTGGGGCGTGCCTTTGAGCGAAGTCAAGGGACTTGACGACGTGCCCGAATGGTCGCTCGCCGTCGTGCTCGACAGCTCGGAGAGCGGCCTGTCCATCGGCCTTCGGCCGACGCGGCAGATCTCGGGCGAACTCGTCAAAGATCGCATCGAAGGCACCGTCAGCCGCGAGGACATGAGCTTCGCCATGCGTCATGTAGTCGACGGCAAGACGGTCAAGGCCAAGTCGCCGGCGGATGTGCTGAAGCCGGGCGACGTCATCTTCGTGCAGAAGAAAGAGGGTACGGACGGAGCCTATATCCTGCGCCAGGCCCCCGAAGTGGAAGGCGGCTTGATCGCCATGGATCCGCATACCGGCCGTGTTCTGGCCATGGTCGGCGGGTTCTCCTACGCGCAATCCGAATTCAACCGTGCCACGCAGGCCATGCGGCAGCCGGGTTCGTCGTTCAAGCCGATCGTCTATTCGGCCGCCCTCGACAATGGCTATACGCCGGCTTCGGTGATCATGGACGGCCCGATCACCATCAAGAGCGGCAACACGACCTGGACGCCGAAGAACTACGATGGAAGGACAGCTGGCCCGGCGACCTTGCGGTCCGGCATCGAGAGGTCGCGCAATCTGATGACTGTGCGCCTGGCCAACGACATGGGCATGAAGCTGGTCGCGGAATATGCCGAGCGCTTCGGCGTCTATGACCGTCTGGCGCCGTACCTGCCGATGGCGCTGGGTTCGGGCGAGACCACCGTGATGCGCATGGTGTCGGCTTATTCGATCATGGCCAACGGCGGCAAGTCGATCAAGCCGACGCTGATCGACCGCATCCAGGATCGCTACGGCAAGACGGTGTACAGACAGGACGAACGCGGCTGCGAAAATTGCAACGCCGCCGAATGGCAGAACCAGCCTGAGCCGGAACTGGTCGACAATTCCGAGCAGGTGCTCGATCCGATGACCGCCTATCAGATCACCTCGATGATGGAGGGCGTCGTAGAGCGCGGCACCGGCGCCACCGTCGCCGAACTCGGCCGCCACATCGCCGGCAAGACCGGAACGACAAACGACGAGAAGGATACCTGGTTCATCGGCTACACGCCCAATCTCGTTGTCGGGCTTTACATGGGCTACGATCAGCCGAAAGGTCTTGGCAAGGGCGCGACTGGCGGCGGCCTCGCCGCGCCGATCTTCAAGGACGTCATGCGCGTGGCGCTGGACGGCACGCCCAATGTCGATTTCAAGGTCCCCGAAGGCATGAAGCTGATCGCCATCAATCGCAAGACCGGCATGCGCGCCAACCCAGGCGACGCTGGCGCCTTTATCGAAGCCTTCAAGCCGGGCACCGGCCCCGCCGACAGCTACTGGGTAATCGGCATGGATGCGGACGGCTCCAACGCCTCCGGCGGTTCGCTGTCGCCACAGGCCAACCAAGCCATCCAGTCCGGCGGCGGCGGGCTCTATTGACATAGGATATGGCATTCTGGGCCGGCTTTCGAGCCGGCCCATTTCGCTTTACAGGCGGCGGTGCCGTCCCTATGTATCGCGCCAACGCAAGCTCTGTTTAAGCAATAGGGCACCATTTCAACACAGGACAGAACAGCCAGCCATGCGCGCGGAAACGCAGAACATTGTCGACGAAATCAGGCAGGCGATTACCCTGCTGAGGAGGCATCTTTGACTGGGATCAGGCCATAAAGCGGCTTGAATACCTGAACGTGCGTGCCGAGGATTCGAGCCTCTGGAACGAGCCGCTGGAGGCGCAGAAGCTGATGCGTGAGCGCCAGGGCCTCGAGGACGGCATCGCCGCAGTCAAAGGCCTCACCCAGGCGCTGGAAGACAATATCGGCCTGATCGAGCTTGGCGAGGAAGAGGGCGACGAGAGCGTCGTCGCCGAGGCGGAAGCGGCGATCCGCTCGATGCGCGGCGAGGCAAAGGCGCGCCAGATCGAGACGCTGCTTTCGGGCGAGGCGGACGCCAACGACAGCTATCTCGAGGTCCATGCCGGCGCCGGCGGCACCGAAAGCCAGGACTGGGCCTCGATGCTTCTGCGCATGTACACGCGTTGGGCCGAGCGGCGCCGCTTCAAGGTCGAGGTGCTGGAAGTGCATGACGGCGAAGAGGCGGGCATCAAGTCCGCCACGCTGCTGATCAAGGGCCACAATGCCTATGGTTGGCTGAAGACGGAATCCGGTGTCCACCGTCTCGTGCGTATTTCGCCCTATGACAGCAATGCGCGCCGCCACACGTCGTTCGCCAGCGTCTGGGTCTATCCCGTGATCGACGATACGATCGAGATCGACGTTTCCGAATCGGATGTTCGCATCGACACCTATCGTTCGTCCGGATCGGGCGGCCAGCACGTCAACACCACCGATTCGGCGGTCCGCATCACCCATCTCGCCACCGGCATCGCGGTCGCCTGCCAGGCCGAGCGCTCTCAGCACAAGAACAAGGCGAAGGCCTGGGAGATGCTGCGCTCGCGGCTCTACGAGGAAGAGCTGAAGAAGCGCGAGGCGGTGGCGAACGCCACCGAAGCGTCGAAGAGCGATATCGGCTGGGGCCACCAGATCCGCTCCTACGTTCTGCAGCCCTATCAACTGGTGAAGGATCTGCGCACAGGCGTCGAGAGCACAAGCCCGTCGAGCGTGCTGGACGGCGACCTCGACGACTTCATGGAGGCCTCGCTGTCGCAGCGCATCGAGGGCGGCGCCGGCGAAGTGGTGGCCGATATCGACTGAAGCTCCTACGCACCAAAGCGGCAGGAACATCACGCTACAGTAACAGGCTCTCACCCTAATTGAGCGGTCGCTTTATGGCTTTGTTTTTTCATCGAATTTTTCAGAACGACTTCTACTTCGGGGGTAGATTCTGCCGGCCTGCCGGCGCTTAGCCCGGAACCACTGCGAGCTGAATCTCGTTATCTGCGATCCCATCTGCCGGGGTTGATGAAGTCACTCTCGTCGACCCCGGCAGTCTGGTTCCGGCTGCAGATGTCGGCGCTCGGCTTGCACAGCAATCTTGCGCCAACAAAGGAATCAGCCCAGCATTCGAAGGCTGGGGGAAAAAAAGCATTTATGGCCGGACGCGGCGTATCTGCGACCTGACGATCCGGCCACTGGGAAGACACGATCCGGGAACGGGCAAGCGAAACGCTTGAACTCGTTGATAGGAACTGCGCCCATGCCTGCTTTCACGACCCGACCGGCCTCAGCCGTCAACACGGCGCGCCGCCTCCTGAATTCAATCATCGCGGTGGTGGCTCTGACGGCCGCCACCATCACATTTGCAGCGGCCGCTTTGGCGCACGACGCCAAGCCGACCGCAGCGAAGCCGCAAGGCTGGAGTTACCCATTCTCCTGTTGCTCGGGTTATGATTGCCGCGCCGTCTCGCAGACCTCGATCAGCGAGCGTCCGGAGGGCTACGTCATCAAGGGGACAGGCGAGGTCGTGGCCTACAGCGACACACGGATCAAGAATTCGCCCGATGGCGAATATCACTGGTGCTCGGTCGCCGGCGCCAACGACGGAAAGACCATCTGCCTGTTCGTGCCGCCGTCGTCCTTTTAGGCGCCACGCGTCTGACGCAGGCAAGCGAGTCTGCTGCAGACGGTTGTCAGAAGCGTCTCTTTATGTTGCCTTGCCGCGCGGGCGGCAGGCAATCGGGAGGAAGGCGTTCATGACCATAAAGGCAAGCTGCCACTGCAGGGCGACGACATTCGAGGTCTCGCAAGCGCCGCAGACCGTGACGCAATGCACCTGTTCCTTCTGCTCGAAGCGCGGCTCGTTATGGGCCTACTACACCCCGTCGCAATTCAAGCTCACCAGCCCACTCAAGAATGTCTCATTCTACCAGTGGGGGTCGAAAACGATCAAACACGGTTTCTGCGCCACCTGCGGCTGCGGCACCTTTACCGAAACGCCGGACTGGTCGACCGGCAAGCCGGATTTCGACAATCCGAAGATCAGCGTGAACTCGCGGCTGTTCGACGATTTCGACCTCGATCAGGTCGAGATCGTCGTCATCGACGGCAAGAATCTCTGGTAGCCGATAGTTTCTGGCAGCCAATCAAAATTGCGCAATATCGCGGCCGCGGATTTTGACCGGGAAAAGCCATAGCCAGCCGCGTTCCCGTTCCATTTTTCGCCGCATTTCATGTTACAAGACATTAGAGCGACGTGCCTCCACTTGGACGCACAAAGTACGCTCTAAGACTTTGAATCTATGCATCGTGCCTTCCGAAATCGATGATTTTCGGGTCGATGCGACGGAAGGGCTGATGCGGCGCGCCGTCGGTGGGACCGCGGACTGGAGAGGGACTACCCAATGAAAAAGACTGTGCTCGTCGCCGTGGCGACGGCTGTACTCGTGAGCGCCTGCACCACGACCGATCCGTATACCGGAGAGCAGAAGGTTTCCAACACTGCGGCCGGCGCCGGCATCGGCGCGCTGGCGGGTGCGGGGCTCGGCCTGCTTGCCGGTGGCAACGATCGCCGTAATGCGCTGATCGGCGCTGGCGTCGGCGCGCTCGCCGGCGGCGCCATCGGCGCCACCATGGACCAGAACGAGGCCGAACTGCGCCGGCAGCTTCAGGGCTCCGGCGTCAGCGTCACCCGCACCGGCGACCAGATCATCCTCAACATGCCGTCCGACATCACCTTCAACGTCGACCAGGACGCGGTGAAGCCCGGCTTCTATCAAGTGCTGAATTCGGTCGCACTTGTGCTGAACAAGTTCCGGCAGACCACGGTCGACGTGTTCGGCCACACCGACTCGACCGGTGGCGACCAACACAATTTCGACCTGTCGCAGCGCCGCGCGCTGGCAGTCGCCAACTATCTGTCCGGGCAGGGCGTCGATTCCCGCCGCTTCGCCGTCACCGGCTTCGGCAAGACGCGTCCAATCGCTTCCAATGCGACGGCCGACGGCCGTGCCCAGAACCGCCGCGTCGAGATCCAGCTTTCACCGCTCACCTGAGCAAGACAAACAAGAACACGGTATTGAACATGAGAACGGCCCCGCAAGGGGCCGTTCTTGTTTGCTTTTGCTGGACCGACGAGCATCGGCGCCCGTCGCTTCGTTTTCGTAGTGTCAGGGTCGGACCGGCTGATCGACAATCGCCGCAACGATCCGGCGCACGATCGGAAGGACAATCAGCAGGCTCGGAAACGCAACAACCCATGACACGCCCCATGCGTATGACCAGGTCGCCACGAAACCGTTCGTCCAGCCCGTGCCGATCGCCGTCGAAACCGCCGAGATGATGCAGGTCATGAGGATTGAAAGAACGAACGGCATTACCACTGCACTGTAGGAAGGCGGCAGTTTTCTCAGCTTCAACGTCTTTTGCGGTGATGCTTGCATGGAAATCTCCTAGTCAGAAAATGTTTGTGGGCGCGATCAGGCGACCTGTGCCGTTTGCAAGGCTAGTTCTCGGATAAAGCTTCGTAGCGAACGCGGCTCGCGGCCCAAGGCGCAGCGCAACGTCAGGCTGTTTCCGCCGAGACCATATTTGGCGTAGTGTTCATGGACTTTAGCCAGCAGCTGCAATTGGCGGTCATCGTAGGGAAGACGGGTATTCGCCGCCCACTCACCAAAGGTCGGCTCGCCAGCAGAAATGGACCGGCCAAGTTCCTCACTCATCATTGAAACGATCTCTTCCCGGCTATGCATACCGTCCGCGCACAGTTCAAGCGTCGCATAAGACAACCGCGCTTCGGTCAATGCGATCGCTGCCACTTCGGCGACATCGCGGTAATCGACACGCGCCAGCTTTGCTGTCTTTGGAAACGGTTCCGAGAAAACGCCGTCCCTAACGATGGACGGCCAGGCTGCTGCGATGTTCTGCATGAAATTGGCAGGATGCAAAATGGTGTATTCCATGTTCGTCGAGTAGAGAGCATTGCGCAAATTGCCGGTCACGACCTCGGATGCCCCGAGCCTCCGGGCCTTTTCGGCGTTCGCAGGGGCGCGAATGAGTGCTCGAACAGTGGCATTGCGGCGGATAAGTTCAGGCACGACAAATCCGGCAAATCGGCCTGTTGCGCCCACGACCAGGACGGTTGGATCGGGTGCTCGCATGACAATTCCCTTCGATGAAACCTGCCCTTTCGGGATTTCTTTCAGGGAAATAAAACGTCGCGAACAGCGTTACAATTATTTGGCTTTGCGATAGTTTCTCTCGATTTTCGAGAGAAACGGAGATGTCATGAGCCGGATAGTCGATTTTGAAGCTTTCATGGCAGTCGTCGAGCACGGAAGTTTGACGGCCGCCGCACGCCGGCTGAACCGCTCACTGCAATCGATCAGCCGGTCTTTGGCGACGCTGGAGGAATCCGTCGGGGTCGAGCTTGTACAGAGAACGACGCGCCGTTCGACACCAAGCGAAGCTGGGGCGGCGTTTTTCCACCGCATCAAACCCGCCATCGACGAAATAAACGACGCAAGACTCCAAGCCGCCAACCAACGATCGGAACCATCGGGCATCTTGCGCGTGGGCGCGCCAGTTCTGTTCGGCCCGGATTTCGTAATACCTGTCATCGCCGACTACATGCAGATGCATCCTCAGGTCGAGGTTGACCTCCAGCTCGCCGACGGATTTGTCGACCTTGATGCCGAGGGCCTCGATCTGGCAATACGGATCGGCAATTTGCCGGATTCCAGCTTGCGAGCCAGACGCTTGGGCGCGTTGCGGCGCGTCGTGTTCGGCTCGCCTTCCTACTTTGAACGCCGTGGCCGACCAACGCATCCCTTTGAACTGAGCAAGCACAGTTGCATTGTTCGAACCTCCGACCAGCGTCCAGGCGAATGGATGTTTCAGATCGAGGGGAAACCTCGGGCGTTGAAAGTGGCTGGCAGTTTTCGATCCAATTTGATGGCACCGATCTATGCGGCCGCAGTTCACGGATTGGGTTTGGGCTACTCGCCCCTTTGGCAGATAAGGCATTTGGTGGATGATGGCCGCCTAGAGGTGGTTTTAAGCGACTTCGAGCCGGTGCCGGTGCCGATGCACGCCGTGTGGCCGGAAGGCAGATCATCTTCAGCCAAAGTTCGCACGTTTCTGGATATGTTGCCGTCCCGCCTGGAATTTAAAAATCTGTAGCCACCGGATCAGACAAGACAACGCGGCGCGGTCGACGGCCTCGTGGTCATGGCGGCCTCGACCCCGCCTAGGACTAGAACCGACACGCTGAGATCCAGCTTTCGCGCCGCCAACCTGAACAAAGCAAATATCAGACATGAAAACGGCCCCGCAAAGGGCCGTTTTCGTTGGCATTTGAGAATTTCTGCTGTGATCAGACCTTGGCCACGATGCGCATGAAGGCGGGCATATCGTCGCCGAAGCCGACGGTCGCATCATTGTCTTCCTGGCGATTGCGGGCAGGGCGGTTGCCGTCGCGCTGCGGCCTGGTGTCGCCACGTTCCGGCGCACGCTGTTCGTTGCGATTGCGATCGGGCGAAGCCTTGCGTTCGGATGAAGCTTGGCGTTCGGGGGAGGCTTGGCGCTCGGGGGAAGCTTGGCGCTCGGTATTTTCCGAGCGGATCGCTTCCTTGCGCGCGCGCCGCTCACCGGCATCGGTGACTGCGGTCTCGGCCATCACTGGCTCGCCCGTCGTATCCGGTGCTGCATCTTCGCTTTGCCTGGCGTGGCGTTCGCGCGGTTTGCGTTCGCCCCTGTCCTTGCGGTCGTCGTCCTTACGACCGGCACGGCGCGGCGCGCCGCGGCCACGGCGGGGAGCATCGTCCTCTCCACCCTCGCTGGCGACGACCGTCGACAGATCGCCGTCATGCCACTCGATCTTGTTGCCGATCAGCCGTTCGATCGCGTCGATGTATTTCGTGTCGGACTTGGTGGCGATGGTGAAGGATTTGCCCGAGCGTCCGGCGCGGCCGGTGCGGCCGATACGGTGGACATAGTCCTCGGCATGGATCGGCACGTCGTAATTGAAGACGTGGCTGACATCGGGAATGTCGAGGCCGCGCGCGGCAACGTCCGAAGCAACGAGGTAGCGCAGTTTGCCGTCACGGAAATTGGCCAGCATCTGCATGCGCGCGCGCTGGTCCATGTCGCCATGCAGCGCGCCGGCGTCGAAATCATATTTCAGCAGCGACCGGAAAAGCTCCGAAACCTCGACCTTACGGTTGCAGAAGATGATGGCGTTCTTCAGCTCGGCGTCCTCGGCCTTTATCAGATTGCGCAGCGTCTCGCGCTTATCCCAGGGTTTCGAACCGGATTTCACCAGCCGCTGGATGATATTGGTGGCGGCCGACGCGGCCTTCGAAACCTCGACGCGCACCGGGGCGTGCAGGAATTTCTCGGTGAGCTTGGTGATCTCAGGCGGCATCGTCGCCGAGAAGAACAGCGTCTGCCTCGTGAACGGGATCATTTCGCAGATGCGCTCGATGTCGGGAATGAAGCCCATGTCGAGCATGCGGTCGGCCTCGTCGATGACGAGGATCTCGACGCCGTTGAGCAGAAGCTTTCCGCGCTCGCGATGGTCGAGCAGGCGGCCGGGCGTCGCGATCAGCACGTCGGCGCCGCGCTCCAGCTTCTTGTCCTGCTCGTCGAAGGACACGCCGCCGATCAACAGCGCGATATTGAGCTTGTGGTTCTTGCCGTATCTGATGAAATTTTCTTCGACCTGCGCGGCAAGCTCGCGCGTTGGCTCGAGGATCAGTGTGCGCGGCATGCGGGCGCGTGCCCGGCCTTTTTCGAGGCGGGTCAGCATCGGCAGCACGAACGAAGCCGTCTTGCCGGTGCCGGTCTGGGCGATGCCCAAAATATCCTTACCGAGCAAGGCATGCGGGATGGCGCCCGCCTGGATCGGCGTCGGCTCGGTGTAGCCGGCATCGGTGACTGCGGAAAGGACCTTCGGCGACAGGCCGAGGTCTGCGAAGGTCAACGCTTCTTGAGCGATCTGGGCGTCTGAGGACAAGTTTGGCTGTCTTTGGCTGGTTCGGGGGCGCAACATAAGCAGTCGCGGCAAGCGCCGCGCGCCTGCAAGATTGGTATTGCAGGTAGGCGCAAGCCCACGATTTGTCAACAGAAACGGGCGGGGAACGGCATGATTGTGAAGTCGTAACCTTAATCGCGATGCTTAATCGAGCTGTCGGTCGCTGTACCGGCTCAGTAACGGAACTGTTCGGCGAGAATGCGCTCATTCCACGAATGGTTGGGATCGAACAGCAGCGTCGCGGTCGCCGTCGGTGATTCCCTGACCGTGACCGTGGTCACCCCCTTGACCTCGGTGTGGTCGGCGGCGGCATTCACCGGCCGTTTTTCCGGCTCCAGAATTTCAAAGCGCACGACCGCCTTGTTGGAGAGCAGCGCGCCGCGCCAGCGGCGCGGGCGGAACGGACTGACCGGGGTCAGCGCCAGCAGCGGTGCGTCGAGCGGCAGGATCGGCCCGTGCGCGGACAGATTGTAGGCGGTCGAGCCGGCTGGCGTCGCGATCATCACACCGTCACAGTTCAATTCCTCCAGCCGCACTTGCTCGTCCACGGTGATACGGATCTTGGCCGTCTGGTAGGATTGGCGCCACAGCGCAACCTCATTGATCGCCAAGGCCGAAATCGTTTCGCCCTCTGCCGTCACCGCCTGCATCTCCAGCGGACGGATCGTTTCGGCAACGGCCGCCGCGATGCGCCCCGTCAAACCGCTGGCGCGGTATTCGTTCATCAGGAAGCCGATGGTGCCACGGTTCATGCCGTAGATCTTTTTTCCTGTGCTCATCGTGTCGCGCAAGGTCTGCAACAGGAAGCCGTCGCCACCCAGGGCGACGACAATCTCGGCATCCTCGATGGATGCCTGGCCATAGCGCGCCGACAGGCTTTCCAGCGCCGCATTGGCGTCAGCGGTGCCGGACGAGACGAAGGCGAAACGGTTGGCGGCTTTGCTCATGGCTCCCCAATGGCGACCGGTTGCTGGGGCCGCGCCAGCGCCGGGTTAGCATGGGCGGGCAAATCTGCAAAGGCAGGCATGTGCTGAGTTCTACACAGTGCCGGGAAGCGCGCCGGCCAGGCGCTCGCGCATCGTGTCGAGTGACAAGCGAATGTGATGGTTAAGACGGGGATTAAACTCTCGTAAAGCCGGATCGATCATGTTAGCCGGCAGTGGATGGGCGGCGTGGGGGCCAGCCAGTCGGATCAATCTATTGCCGGTAACACGCCTGATCATCATCGTCCTGATGCTGGGAAGTTTTGCTCTTGCCTTTGCCCAACTGGTGCGCCAGTCCGAAGAGACGAGTTTGAGACCCCAACCCACGGCTTCACGCTGCGGCGATGCCGCCGGCACGCCGTGCCCGCAAAGGGCGCTGTGAATTCGCCAAGCACCTCCCGCGATACGTGAGGCCGGTGCCTATCGCGCCTGCAGCAGATGGCAGCCGGCCTGCCGCTTTTGTGCGAGATACTCCTCGATAAGCTGGCGATAGCGCACCTTGCCGAAACTCGGGAAATGGCCGCCATGCACGACCGCGATATCGAGCTCGCGCATCCGTAATAGCGTCTCGACATAGTCGTCGACGGCTGAATGATAGACATCGTCGATCAGCGGGCCGTCATAGATGATGTCGCCGGAAAGCAGGATGCCAGTCTTCTGCTCGTAGAGCGCGATGCCGCCGGGCGAATGGCCCGGCGTGTGGATCACCTCGAAGGCACGGTCGCCGAGATCGATGATGTCGCCTTGCCCGAGCAAGCGATCGGCCGGCGCCGGCAGGATCCGGTAGCGCGCCGTATCCCAGCCCTGCGGCAGGCCGTCGAACATTGCGTCGGTCGCGTAGCGGTCGGCGACCGTCCATTCGTTGCGCGGGTCGGCGAGGATTTCGGCCTCGGCGCGATGCACGCAGCGGTCCGGAAATTCGTGATGGCAGCCGATATGATCGAAATGCGTGTGGCTGGCCACGCAGGTGAGTTTTCGTTCCGTCACCAGCGGCACATGGCGCCGCAGGCTGAAATGGCCGAGGCCGGTGTCGAACAGCAGGTCGCGGTCGCGACCACGCACATGCCAGATGTTGCAGCGGAAGAACGGCTTGATCCACGGCTCGTGGATCAGCGTCACGCCATCGCCCATGCGGATGGTTTCATACCAATTCGGAGCGTCGATGACCGGAAGCGTGCCCATGGCTCAACCCGCCAGAAGGATGATGTGGCCAGCGTCGCACGAAACCGCAACGATGTCGCCCGGCCGGACGGCCGCAGCGGCGGGAACCCTGGCGATGAAGTGCAGCGCCGGGTCTTTCTCGGAGACGGCAAGCACGCGCTTGAAGCTGCCTTGAAACACAACGTCGCTCACCTTGGCTGTGCCGAGCCTTACAGCGCCGCTGGCCGCGCCGAGAACGAGATGCTCCGGACGGATGGCAAGGGCGACGGCCGTCCCGGCTAACGCTGTGTCGGGCAGCGAGAACGATCCAGTCTGCGTCGCGACAGTGGTTGTTCCGTCCTTCGCCTTCGTCACCGTTCCCGATATCAGCGTGCTTTCGCCCATGAAGGTCGCGGAAAACCGCGTCGCCGGCCGCGCATAGACGCGCTCGGGCGGCCCTTCGTCCTCGATGCGCCCGTCGTTCATCACCACGCAGTGGTCGGCCAGCGCCATCGCTTCTTCCTGGTCATGGGTGACATGGATGAAGGCGGTGCCGACGCGTTTCTGGATCGCTTTCAGCTCGTCCTGCATCTGCCGGCGCAGCTTGAGATCGAGCGCGCCGAGCGGCTCATCGAGCAGCAGCACCGCCGGCTCGATCACCAGCGCTCGCGCCAATGCGACGCGCTGCCGCTGGCCGCCCGACAATTGGTGCGGCTTCTTGTCGAAGGCGGCGGCCAGCCCGACCAGCGCCAACGCCTCGCGCGCCCGCGCGGCACGTGTCGCGGCATCGACGCCTTGCATGCGCAGGCCGAAGCCGACATTGCCGCCGACGCTCATATGCGGAAACAGCGCATAGTCCTGGAACACCGTGGTCGTCGGACGCTTCGCCGGCGGCACGGCGGTGCAGTCCTCGCCGCGGATCAGCACCTTGCCTTCGCTCGGCGTGACGAAACCGCCGAGAATGGAGAGCAGCGTCGTCTTGCCCGAGCCCGACGGCCCGAGCAGGATGGTGTAGCTGCCCGGCTCGATTTGCAGCGACACGTTCTTCAGCACGGTGTGCTGGCCGAAGCGATGCGAAACAGAGCTTATATCGACCAATGGCGCGGTCATGCCGGCTTTCTCCGCAACAGCATCAGTTCGAACAATACCACCAGCACGATTGACACGGCGAAGACCAGCGAGCCGACGGCGTTGGTCTTGGGATTGAGGCCTGAGCGGAGGAGGTTCCAGATCTCGACGGGCAGCGTGGTGTCGAAGCGCGTCAGCAGGAAGGAGATCACGAACTCGTCCCAGGAGAAGGTCATCGACAGGAAAAACCCGGCGAAGATCGCCGGCGCCATCACCGGCACGGTGATCAGCAGCAGCACCTTCCATTCGGGCGCGCCGAGGTCACGCGCGGCGCGCTCGATGTTGATCTGGTGGTCGCCCATCTGACTGTAGATGATGGCAAAGCACAGCGGCAGGTTGATCGCGACATGGCCGATGCCGGCTGCAAGCAGCGATTTTGGCACGCCGGCCCAGTTGAACAGCACCAGCAGTCCCATGCCGATGATAAGATAGCTCACTGTCAACGGCAGCGTGATCAGCCCACGTAGCAGGGCCGAGCCGGGCAAGGCGAAACGTGCAAAGCCCCAGGCAGAAAGGAAACCCAGCGTGACGGCGGCAGCTGAGGAGATGGCCGCCACTAGAAGCGAATTGACCAGCGCCGAGGTCAGCCGTTTGTCGGCGAGCACGGCATCGTACCAGCGCAGCGACGGCCCGGTGAAGGGCGGGATTGGAAACGAAGTCGCCTGCAGCGAAAACAGCACCAGCACGACCACCGGCAGGAAGATGAAGCCATAGATGGCGACGGCATAGAGACCGGAGACGATGCGGATGAGAGCGCGCATCTCAGGCCCGCTCGATCTTCAGCCAGCGGGCGCAGGCGAGATAGGCGACAGTGACGACCGCCATCAGGATGATCGATAGCGCCGAGGCGAGCGGAAAGTCGCCACGCCGGCCGATCTGCATCATCACCAGCTGCGGCATCAAAAGCTCGTTGTTGCCGCCCAGAATCTGCGGCGTGATGTAGTCGCCGATGCACAGCACAAAGGTGAGAAAGGCGCCGACCATGATGCCGGGCAACGTCAGCGGCAGGATAATATGCAGGAACGTGCGCGCCGGCCCGGCGCCGAGATCGGCGGCAGCCTTGCGGTAGCTGGGGCTGAGCTGCTTCAGATTGGCGAAGATCGTCAACGTCAAAAGCATGACGAAGAAATGCACGAAGCCGATGACCGTGGCCAGCCGTGTGTTGGCGAGCTGCACCGGTTCCATGAACAGGCCGGAGCCGGTCAGCGCGCGGTTGATCACGCCGTTCTGCGCCAGCACCAGCAACCAGGAGTAGGAACGCACGACATAGGAGGTCCAGAACGGCAGCACCGCCAGCATCAGCGCCAGCCGCTGCCAGCGTTCTGGCACCTGCTCGGCCAGGATCCAGGCGAAGGGGTAGGCGAGCAGCACCGAAACCACTGTGACGATGGCGGTGACCTGCAGCGAGTTCACCATCGCCTGCCAATAGGCCGGATTGGCAAAGAACTGGCTGTAGTTGGCGAGCGTGAAGCCACCGCCGTCATGCGCCGTCAGGCTGGAAAACCCCATGGCGATGAAGGGCAGCACGAAGAACAGCAGCGTCCAGCCGAGCGCCGGCGTGACCAGCGCCCAGGGCAGGGCACAGCCCGCCCGGGGCAGGGCACGCCCGCTGTTCGGGGCAGCGTTCACGACCGGCGACCGGTCACTGCGCCTGCAGCATTTCGGTCCATACGTCCTGCATCTTCTTGTCGAGATCGGCGTTCGGCGCCGGATAGGACTGGGCCCGCGCAAGGAAATCCGGCTGCTCGTCGAAGCGCAGAATCTTCTTCTGCTCGTCGCTCAGCGCCGCCTTGGTATTCGCCGGCATGCCCCAATAGCAGGCGGAGGTGGCAAGCCGCGCCTGGCCTTCAGGGCTCATAATGTACTGGATGAATTTCAGCGCCATGTCCTTGTTTTTGGAATCCTTGAACATCGCCAGCGACTGCGACCACAGCACAGCACCTTCTTTCGGAATAGAGAAGTCGAGGGCAGGGTTCTCCTTGGCCAGTCCGGCCGTCACCCATTCGCCGCCGCCGACCAGAATGTCGACCTCGCCGGTCGCCAGCGCCGTCTGGCTGGCGGTCACCTCGCCGACCAGCTTGGCATTGGCTTTCATCTTGAGCAGCTCTTCCTTGATGGCGGGAAGGTCGGCTTCGGTCAGCTCGGCGGTCTTCTTGCCGATCGCCAGTGCGGCCATGCCGATGACCGGCAGGTAATAGTCATAGATGGCGATCTTGCCCTTATACTTGTCGCCGGTCAGCGCAGCCATCGACTGCATGTCGGCCGGATCGACCTTGGTCTTGTTGTAGCCGATCGTGTTGTAGCCGAATTTTTCGGTGATGCCGTAGCGCTTGCCGTCGACGACGGTGGAGCTATCCATCTTCACCTGGGGGAAGAGGTCGGCGAGCGGCAATTTGTCTTCCGGCAGCGGCTCGAACAGGCCTTTTTCCACGCCGCGCGGTATGTCGATGCTGTCGATCACCATCACATCCCAGTCGCCGGGCTGCGACTGTTCGACAATTGCCATGCCGGCGCCGGTGCCCTCGAATTCCTTGACATTGACCTTGACGCCATTGGCCTCCTCGAAGGGCTGCAGCAGTGCCGGGTCGGCGTGATCGCACCAGATCAAGGCGTTGAGATCCGCAGCCTGAGCGAGGCTGCCCGTCGCCAGCAGCAGTGCTGTCGAAGCACACGCGGCGTGGAGATGGCTCTTCAGAACGGAAACCGGATTCTTGGTCGTCGGATTCGGGGTCTTTGGATTGATAGACATCGAGTGTTCTCCCTTGCCTTTTTGGCTTCTGGTAAAAAATTGAACCAATTCTAAAATTGAGTCAATTATGTTTTTATGGCAAATAGCCGATATGAGTGGATTGAGGGCAAGGCAAAAGGCGGATCGGCACCGCCGTATCATCGAGGCGGCGGCGGCGCTTTTCCGCGACGCCGGCTATGAAGGCGCCAAGATCGAGACCATCGCGGCGCAGGCCGAGGTGTCGGTCGGCACGATCTACAATTACTATGAGAATAAGGGCGATATCCTCGGCGCCATCGTCTCGATGGAGGTCAACGAGGTGCTCAGCGCCGGGCAGGGCGTCGTCGCCAACCCGCCGGCCAATGTCGGCGACGCGCTCGACACGCTGCTCGGCATCTATATCGAGCATTCGCTGCACTATCTCAGCAAGGAGATGTGGCGGCAGGCGATGGCGATCTCGACGCAACTGCCCGACAGCCCGTTCGGCCAGGCCTATACCGCGCTCGACCGGGCACTGACCGAACAGATCCGCGCTCTGATCGCCCGGCTGCAGGCGATCGGCCTGGTGCGCCGCGATATCGACGGGCAGGCCTTGGGCGAGCTGGTCTTCAACAACATGAACATGATGTTCATCGAGTTCGTGAAACGCGACAAGGCCAGGATTGCCGAACTGCGGGCGGCGATACGAAGGCAGAACCGCATTCTGGTGGCGGCGATCGCGGTTTGACCGCAAGGGTTGAGAAGAACCTAGGCACTACCTTAAATACATGATAGGAGTTGATACAACTCAAGGCTGCATTGCATGGAGGGGAAATGGGTTTTTCGTTCTGGCACTGGGCAATACTGTTTTTGCTGATTGGGGTGCCTGTCTTTGTCGCTGTGCAGTCTGCGACCAAACCTTCGCAGAATCCAGCGAGCCTCGTGGGGTTTGGAGGTTGGCTAAATGCTGCTTGCGATCCTTCAGGCTTTCTCGCCGCTACGCACACTCGTGTCTTTGGGTTCATCGAGTGAAGGCTACCGACAGCTCATGGCGCTCCCGAATGGCACTTTGGCGGTCTATGGCGAGGTTGCCCTCTTGCTGGCGTTTGTGGTGTTCCAGGTGGTTGTGCTCGTTACGATGCTGCGGCGGAGTTACCGCTTCAAGCAGCTATTCCTGTACCAGTGGTTTGTAATACCAATCGTATTTATTCTGGACACGGCTTGGATTTCAGCGGTTCTTGGCATTCCGGTGAGCCAGGTGCTTGCCGGAAATGCGCTGATAGCGCCTATAGTGTCTTTAGCCCTGACCGGAATTTGGGTCGTCTACGTCTACAAGTCAGTCAGGGTGAAGAACACGTTCACCAAGACGGGCGCGTCTGGTCAAGTCGTAAGTGTGCCATAGAGCCGATCGGCAATTTTACCGAGCATGCTTGGGCCGTGCGCGCGGAAACGGCACGACGGTCAGTGGCGCCTTGCGGAATTCCGCGATGGCTATTTCCTCGATCAGGGAATCCAGCGCCTCGCTGACGCGTTGGCTCGTTTCATCCATGCCGCAGAGCCGGTTTTGGGCGCACTCCAAGAGCTCGCGCGCAGCGGCGAAGTCGCTTCGCATGACATCACCCATTTGATTTTACCCGCCGCCCGGTCATTGTCGACGCGCTAAATTGAGCGATTGCTAATATACACAGGAGCATTTTAATCGAATGGCTTTAAATGCCCGGGTAGCAGGGATGCGAGCGGTACGCATCGCCCTGTTGCATCAGTTGGTTCGATTTTACTGAATTTTTCTGATGGCCCGATGGCCCAGAGGGCCCGGGGCTTTGCGTTGCAGAACGCGGGGATCAGTCCTGATACGATCTTGGACGGCTTAGAAATTTTCTGGCGGCAGCGATCTGGCGTCGATGCTCGCGAAGGAAAGTCAGGCTGAAACAAATCGAAAAGGCCAGTCCTGAAAAGATTATCGTTGTTTGCGAGGTTGGATCAGGATCGGGAATTATCAGGAAGCGGAAACCGAACGCCAACGCGAGGGCAACAAGGCTGCCATACATGCCACCAATAAAGGGGGCGATCGTGCGTTTCTGCTCCAACAGAGACTCCTATGGTTTCCACTAGGGAATATAAGCGTTGGAACTGATATGCTACGGTCCCAACCTGTGGAAATCGGGGATGAGCAGATATCGACCGCCTTAAGACGTTCTCACAAGAGGCGCTTGCTGGGTGCCCCGGACCGCGATAAGACCCAAATCCAACTTGAGCGTTCCCAGAATTTGACCAGAAATCAATCGGATAGAAAGGGCCTCTTCCTCTGAAGCGGTTAAGCCCGTGTACCGTTTTGTACCCGAGCGTTGGACCTACTGTTAACCTCGTTTGGCCGCTTTCAGGTGCCGACGATTTTGATCGGTTCGGGAAACGGGCTCGCAAGTTTCTTCCAGAGCAATGAGTTCCGCCGCGACCGGCCAAGGCCCGCCATCTGCCGGCGCCAGACCCAATTCGGTGCGATTTCCCGCGTCGGTTGCATCGCATCCCCAGACACGCTATCATTACCTTCTTACGTTCCCGGGGGGGAAGGTGGATGAGAATCGTCCATAGGGTCGGTCCAGTTCTAGATCAGGCGATTGCCGCAGTCCTCAACAGGGCCGGCCATGGGGACACCGTTTCGGTCAAAGCAGCATTGAACCAAGTTCGGCAGGCTGCACCTGGTTTGGTCGCATCCAACGACGATTTAACCGAAGCTATCCTCGAAGTAGCTGCTGCCCTGGGCCTGTTCGTGGCTTTCGATGAGCGCAATCCAGCTTAGTTATCCGACGAGTTGCGTTCAAAGCTGAAGGTGACCGTTATGGCAACCCGAGATTTCGATCGTGGCTTCCGAGAGTTGTTCGGAAGGCAATCGCCGGAAGTTATATTGGCTTCCTTCCGCCTCTATTTTGACAGCGTCGGGTAAGACGAAATCCTTTTTGCCATCCAGCACCATCGCGACAACAGCCTGCTTCGGCTCAATTGTGGTTTGTCCGAACTGGCACTGGTAGCGTTCCGACCATGAACCGAATACGATGCGGGGTTGGTTCCCCCGTAGGTTCCCCCGGACAAACGATCTGGGATGATCCCAAACCAAGGCCGTTGATTTTATTTTGTTTATTCGAGTTTCTGGTGCCCCCGGACGGAATCGAACCGCCGACCTTCGGTTTACAAAACCGCTGCTCTACCAGCTGAGCTACAAGGGCACGGCGCTCCGGTTAGCATATTTGTTGCGCCAGTAAAGACAAAACTCTGTTTTAGGCTACCCGTGAGCGCGCCGGAACGGCCGGCGCGGGCATCCTGAAAACGGCCAATTCGCTTCCTATATTGAAGGTGCAATCGGGTAGGCGAGGGTGCCGCATGATCAGATTTGTCGTCATTGCCCTGGTCGTCGTCGTGGCCTGGATTCTCTTGGTGAAGCTCGTCAAGAATCTGAAGAGCGCCAATGTCGATTGGACCGGCGTCACCACCATCATCGGCTTCATCGCGCTCGCCTTCTGGCTGCGTCATATCACCGGCATAGGCTGAGGCCTCCCCGCCGGGATGTCGACCGGCGCCGCCTGCCGGTCATGATTGCGTGCTGACAGCGAACCTTGTCAGACCGGTCGATTTTCCTCGTTCGAAAAAATTCGAAAAATCATCGAACCTTTTTCCTTGCCGCAACGACTGATGGTCAAGAGGCGGATGGATCGCCTCTCACACAACGCAGTAAGGAGATCGTCATGTTCAAGCGCACCATCGTTTCCGGCCTCATCGCCACCGCTGTCGCCGCCGCCATGCTGGCCGGCACCGTTCAGCCTTCGGCCGCCCATCACAAGCATCACAACAAGCACCTTGGCATCGGCATTGCCGCCGGCGTCGGCGGCTTCCTGCTCGGCACCGCGCTCGCCCAGCCTCGCACCGTCTATATCGAGGAACACGGCGGTTCGTGGCACGTCCGGCGCTGCCTCAACCGCTATCAGAGCTACGATCCGTACTCCGATACCTATGTCGGCTACGACGGCTACCGTCACCGTTGCCGGATTTGAGAGGACCGTTTCAGGCAACCGGAAGAAGGGGCACCCCACTGCCCCTTTTTCAGCTGTCTGGGTTGCAAATTGAACCCGGCACCGCAACCGGTTCCAGCGAGGGATGTACAGGGATTTTTCGACATCTTAGTCTGGCGGTGAAGGCACCAGAGGGAGAGGGACGCTTGGACGAGCACGAACCCAAGGAAGAGCAGATTGAGACGGATTTCCGCAACGGCACGATCACCACCGTCGGCATTCTACTGGCTTTCTCGCTGGGCTTCATCACGCATTGGGCCGCCAACCCGCTCCCTTGGGAAATCTATCACCTGGCAGCAGTCGTGCCGATTTTGATAGGCATTGCCTTGCAGATACGAGCGCTGCGGTTGCTGCTCGACACAACGTCTCTACAGCGACGCGTCTATGAACGCGCCACCCGCATCTTCATCGCCGGCCTCATCTTCACCGCCTGCGGAGTTGGGCTGGCGATCCTGCTTGATTTCTACGACCTATCGACCAGGAGCGCGGTGCCCGGGGCCTAGCTCATCCTGACAGATGTCGCACCATTCGGCGCCGGTCAGCGCTGCCATGCGCTCGACGCCTATTTTCACCGCTGCATTGGTTGCGCCGGCCGCTGGCACGACCTGATCGTAGACGCGCAGCGATACGTCGCAATAGACCGGCAACGGCGAGGCGAGGCCGAAGGGGCAGACGCCGCCAATCGGATGGCCAGTGATTTCGGCCACCTGCTCGGCATCGAGCATGCGCGGCTTGCCGCCGAATGCATCGCGCGATTTGCGATTGTCGATGCGCGCGTCGCCGCGGGCGACGACCAGCATGACCCGGTCACCGACGCGCAGGCAGATGGTCTTGGCGATCTGCCCCGGCTCGACGCCGTGCGCCTCGGCCGCGAGCGCGACGGTCGCCGAGCTTGTCGGCGTTTCGATCACCTCGATGTCGGGGGCATATTCGGCGAAGAAGGCTTTGACGGATTGGAGGCTCATGCGTCTTTCGGGCGTCGGCTGGCGGAAGGTGGACGCAAACTTGGCCGTAGCCGGGCGGCTGTCAAGGTGAGCGCCCTGCGCCAATCTCGAAGAGTGAACCCGGTTCGGCGGCGCGGCTTGGTGAAGAAGGGGGTGGCAGACCACCAATCATCCTGGTTATTTCCGTTGCGGCTTCGTGCACGAGCGGGCCGATCTCAGCCAGCCGCTCCGGTGTGACGCGCACCGTCGGCCCCGAGACCGAAACGCCGCCGATCGGCTCGCCGAACTCGTTGAAGATGGCGGCGGCCACGCAGCGCATGCCGGGATGCCGCTCCTCGTCGTCGACCGACCAGCCGCGCAGCTTGATCGTCACCAGGTCGCGCGCCAGCGCCGAGATGTCGGACAGCGTCTTTTCGGTGAAGCGCTCCAGCCCCGCCCGGCGTAAGATGGCGCCGACGCGCTCCGGCTCGAGATGCGCCAGCACCGCCTTGCCGATGCCCGAGGCATGGAAGGAGCTGCGCGTGCCCGGCCGGAAGAAGGCGCGGATCGCCTGGTGCGTCTCGACCTGGCTGACGAAGACGACGCAGTCGTCCTCGGCGACGCCGAGATTGGCGGTCTCGCCGGTCTTCTCCATGAGTTCCTGCATGACGATGCGGGCGCGGTCGACCAGCTTGCGGCGGCGCAGGAACGCCGCACCCATGCGATAAGTCTCGACGCCGATCGACCAAAGCTGGTCGGTGCTGTCGAACTCGACCATGCCGTGGTTTTCCAGCGTCGTCAGCATGCGGTAGGCGGTAGACGCGGCGAGGCCGCTCTGCGCGGCGATCTCGCTCAGCGACAGGCCGCTGCCGTCGGCGACGATGGCCAGGATGCGCAGCGCCCGATCGAGCGACTGCACCGAAGCGGCCTCGGACGGACCGTGGAAGGCGCGCGGCCGTCCGCGCTGGCGTTTTTCGGTGGTTTCCATGACGGCATTCTTGCCGATTTCGCGAAATGCGCAATGAAAAAGTTTTTCACGATTCGCATCCGCCGAATCCATGGAAAACGCAAAACATAATTAAATCAGAGCATAGTAGCTGTTTTCTAGAAATGAAAAAATATTCTGAAAAAATTGAAAAATAGTCGGCCCACTGGCATTCTCAGCCATCAACAAATTCCGTGGAGGCTGAAATGGCCAGGATGCGCGCGGTCGACGCAGCGGTTCTCGTTCTCGAAAAGGAAGGTATTTCCTGCGCCTTCGGCGTACCGGGTGCTGCGATAAACCCGTTCTATTCGGCGCTGAAGGCGAGGGGCACCATCCGCCACATCCTGGCGCGCCATGTCGAGGCGGCGTCGCACATGGCCGAAGGCTTTACCCGCGCCAAATCAGGCAATATCGGCCTGTGCGTCGGCACTTCGGGTCCGGCCGGCACCGACATGATCACCGGCCTCTATTCGGCCGCGGCTGATTCTATTCCCATCCTCTGCATCACCGGCCAGGCGCCGCGGGCGCGTCTCAACAAGGAGGATTTTCAGGCCGTCGACATCGCCGCCATCGCTGCGCCCGTCGCCAAATGGGCGGTCACCGTCATGGAACCTTATCTCGTGCCGATGGCGCTGCAGAAGGCGTTCCACCTGATGCGCTCGTCGCGGCCGGGGCCGGTTCTCGTTGATCTGCCGGTCGATGTGCAACTGGCCGAGATCGAGTTCGACATCGATGCCTATGAGCCGCTGGTGCCGTTCAAGCCGGCGATGTCGCGCAGCCAGGCGGAGAAGGCGTTGGCGATGCTAAACGCGGCCGAAAGACCGCTGATCGTCGCCGGCGGCGGCATCATCAATGCCGATGCCTCGGACCTGCTGATCGAATTCGCCGAAGTTACCGGCGTGCCTGTTATCCCGACGCTGATGGGCTGGGGCGCGATCCCCGACGACCACCGGCTGATGGCCGGCATGTGCGGGCTGCAGACGTCGCATCGATACGGCAACGCGACGATGCTCGAGGCCGACTTCGTCTTCGGCATCGGCAACCGCTGGGCCAACCGCCACACCGGCTCTGTCGACGTCTACACCAGAGGCAAAAAATTCATCCATGTCGACATCGAGCCCACTCAGATAGGCCGCGTCTTCGCGCCGGATCTCGGTGTCGTGTCGGATGCGGGCGCGGCGCTCAAAATGCTGCTCGACGTCGCCACCGAGTGGAAGACGGCGGGGAAACTGCGCGACTGGTCGGGCTGGGTCAGGGAATGCCAGGGTCGCAAGAAGACGATGAAGCGCAAGACGCATTTCGATCAGGTGCCGCTGAAGCCGCAGCGCGTCTATGAGGAGATGAACAAGGCATTCGGCCGCGATACCACCTATGTCACCACGATCGGGCTTTCGCAGATCGCCGGCGCGCAGTTCCTGCATGTCTACAAGCCGCGCAACTGGATCAATTGCGGCCAGGCCGGCCCGCTTGGCTGGACGCTGCCGGCAGCGCTTGGCGTCCGCGCCGCCGATCCGCAGCGCAACATCGTGGCGCTGTCCGGCGACTATGATTTCCAGTTCATGATCGAGGAATTGGCGGCCGGCGCGCAGCACAAATTGCCCTATATCCACGTCGTCGTGAACAATGCCTATCTCGGCCTGATCCGCCAGGCGCAGCGCGGCTTTTCGATGGATTTCGAGGTCAGTCTCGCCTTCGAGAACGTCAACCGGAAAGACGGTCCCGAGGCTGGCTACGGCGTCGATCACGTTGCGGTCGCCGAGGCCATGGGCTGCAAGGCGGTCCGGGTGCGCAGGCCGGAGGAATTCGCCGGCGCCTTCGAGCAGGCGCAGCGCCTGATGAAGGAGCACCAGGTTCCGGTCGTGCTCGAATTCATCCTCGAACGCGTCACCAACATTTCGATGGGCACCGAAATCGACAAGATCACCGAATTCGAGGAGCTTGCCGAACATCACGAAGACGCGCCGACCGCGATCGTGATGCTCGATTAGAGCCTGATCCATCCCGCTGGGATGGGGCTCTATCTTCTTGTTTGACCATGATCTTTCCGAAAACCGGTTTTCACTTTTCGGGATCATGGTCTGGAACCGGAGAAAAAAGAATGCCGCGTTTTTCAGCCAATCTCTCGATGCTCTTTGGCGAGCACGATTTCCTCGACCGCTTTGATGCCGCCGCCCGCGCCGGCTTCAAAGGCGTCGAATATATCGGTCCTTATGACCATGCGCCGGAGGTGGTTGCCGCGAGGCTCAGGAAGAACGGCCTGACGCAGGTGCTGTTCAACCTGCCGGCCGGCGACTGGGCCAAGGGCGAGCGCGGCATCGCCGTGTTGCCGGATCGCGTTCCCGAGTTCCGGCAAGGCGTCGCCAAGGCGATCACCTACGCGCATGCGCTGGGTTGCGAACAGGTCAACTGCCTCGCCGGCATCGCGCCGCGGGGCGTCGAACGGAGCGTGCTGGAAGATGTCTTTGCCGAGAACCTGGCTTTCGCAGCGGAGAAGCTGGAGCAGGCCGGCATCAGGCTTCTGATCGAGCCGATCAACACGCTCGATATTCCAGGCTTCTTCCTGAATTATTCGGTTCAGGCCTTGGCGCTCATCGACCGCGTCGGCTCGAAGAACCTGTTCCTGCAATACGACATCTATCACATGCAGATCATGGAGGGGGATCTCGCCCGCACCATCGAGGCAAACCTCGGCCGCATCGCGCATATCCAGCTTGCGGACAATCCCGGCCGTCATGAGCCGGGGACGGGCGAGATCAATTTTCCCTTTCTGTACAACCACATCGACCGCATTGGTTATTCCGGCTGGATTGGGGCGGAGTACAAGCCGAAGGCCGGCACGGAAGCCGGACTCGGATGGTTCCGGAACTTGGCCGGGCAGGGTAGTGCGGCGGCTTAGCGACCGGGGAGGTAGTGATTGAGGTCGCATTCCTTCGCGCCCCCCCTCTGGCCTGCCGGCCATCTCCCCCACGGGTGGGGAGATTGGCAGCTTCGGCGCCTCGCTCACTCCTGCAACCTTGGAGATTGGCGAAGGCGGCGGTGACATCCAATCTCCCTCCTTGTGGGGGAGATGGCCGGCAGGCCAGAGGGGGGCGCGAAGGAACGCGGCCTTAACAAGGAACACGACGGAGAAAATGAATGGAAACCATCGGTTTCATCGGCCTCGGCATCATGGGCGCGCCGATGGCGGGGCATCTGCTCGACGCGGGCTACACCGTCGTCGCCAGCGACCACCGATCCAAGCCACCGGCCGATCTCGTCGCCAAGGGTCTGAAGACCGTCTCCGGCCATCACGCCGTGGCGAAAACGGCCGACATCATCCTCACCATGGTTCCCGACACGCCTGAGGTGGCCGATGTGCTGTTCGGCAACAACGGCGTCGCCTCAGGTCTGTCCGGGGGCAAGCTGGTCATCGATATGAGTTCGATCTCGCCGATCAAAACGAAGGAATTCGCCGAGAAGATCAACGATCTCGGTTGCGACTATCTCGACGCGCCGGTGTCCGGCGGCGAGGTCGGCGCCAAGGCCGCATCGCTGACCATCATGGTCGGCGGCGAGGAAAAGGCCTTCGAGCGCGCCAGGCCGGTGTTCGGGAAGATGGGCAAGAACATCACGCTGGTTGGCCCCAACGGTGTCGGCCAGACCACCAAGGTCGCCAACCAGATCGTTGTTGCGCTGACCATTGAAGCAGTCGCCGAAGCGCTTGTTTTTGCGTCAAAAGCCGGTGCCGACCCGGCCAAGGTACGACAAGCGCTGATGGGCGGGCTGGCGGCCTCGCGCATTCTAGAAGTGCATGGCGAGCGCATGATCAAGCGCAGCTTCGCGCCGGGCTTTCGCATCGAACTGCACCAGAAGGATCTTAATCTCGCTCTTGAAGGCGCGAAGGCGCTCGGCGTCGCGCTACCCAACACCTCTACCACACAGCAATTGTTCAACTCCTGCGCGGCCAATGGCGGCGCCAAGGAGGATCACTCGGCGCTGGTCAGGGCGCTGGAGAGGATGGCGGGGCATGGGTTAGGGCAGTAGGGCAGTAGGGCAGTAGGGCAGTAGGGCAGTAGGGTGGATCCACTCTGAGCGAAACATACTGCCTTATTGCCCTATTCCCTTACTGCCCTAAAAACTTCCTCGCCGCATAAAGGCTCACCGCCGCAGCATTCGACACGTTGAGCGAGCGGATGGCGCCGGGCATGTCGAGCCGGGCGAGCGTCGTCACCGTCTCGCGCGTCTTCTGGCGCAGGCCCTTGCCTTCGGCGCCCAGCACCAATGCGATCTTTTCTCCCGAAAAACTCTTTTCGAGTTCCGCCGGCCCGTCCGAATCGAGGCCGATGGTCTGGAAGCCGGCCTCGTGCAACTGGCCGAGCGCGTCGGCGAGGTTCTTCACTTCGATCTGGTCGATATGCTCCAGCGCGCCGGAGGCCGATTTCGCCAGCACGCCGGATTCATGCGGGCTGTGGCGCGCCGTGGTGATCAGCGCGCCGGCGCCGAAGGCGACTGCCGAGCGCAAGATCGCACCGACATTGTGCGGGTCGGTGACCTGGTCGAGCACCAGCACCAGCGTCGTATCGCCGAGCGCGTCGAGGCGCTTGGGTTTTAGCGGCTCGGCCTCGATCAACACGCCTTGATGAACGGCATCGGAGCCGGTGACCTTGTCGATGTCCTTCGGTTCGACCAGCTCTGCCTCGAAGGGCAAGGCGGCGAGGTTGGCGATCGCCAGCCGCTCGGCGGCATTGCGCGTCACCAGCATCTTCCTGATCCGCCGGCTCGGATTGTCGAGTGCCGCCCGCACCGTATGCAGGCCGTAGAGCCTCACCAGGCCGTTCGCGACGGTCTCTCCCGGCGGCACCGGCTGGCGCGGCCTGAACGTCGGCGCGCCGCCGCTCTTCTCGTCTCGATGCGCACGGCGCAGCTTGGCGTAGTGGGTGTCTTTTGGGGTCTTGGGCTTGTTGTCGTTGCTCATGGCCGGTTCTATAGCCGTGTCGTCTGCGTATGGATACAGCCGCAGAACCTGCTTGTCGGGCGAGGCATCAAATTCAGCGCGTTTTGCCGGGATGTTGCGGTTGACAGTTTTGGGCGCTGCCGCCATAAGGCGCTTCGCGAAGGGCTGCTACGGCGGTTGCGACGCGTCGATGCCTCGTTGCATGGCTCCGGCGGCAGACTGGAGAGGTGCCCGAGTGGTTAAAGGGGACGGACTGTAAATCCGTTGGCTATGCCTACGTTGGTTCAAATCCAACCCTCTCCACCACTGCCGGCCCGGAAGCCCTGAAACGCGGAAGCATCGGATCGAAAAGTGCATAGCGGTTTTCGGCCGATGCCTAGCTGAAAGGCGCGGGTATAGCTCAGTGGTAGAGCAGCAGCCTTCCAAGCTGAATATGCGGGTTCGATTCCCGCTACCCGCTCCAGATTTCCATTCGCTGCTCCGTCGGGCTTCGCGCATGATCCAGAACCAAAGGTCAGCGCAAGGTTGAAACGCTTTGCGGACGGGACCGTCCGCAATTGAAATTCAAGGTGTTGGAGCTTCGTAGCGCGTCCAAGGGGCGCGGCGACCTAGCTGCTGAATTTGCTGAATATCGACGCGAGCTGATTCTGTTGCGGCACCTGTCCGTTCGGCGTCATTTGGTCGACGAGACCCGGCAAAGCCGCGGACAATTGCTTGAGCAAGTCCTGCTCGTTCAGCCCTGTCCTTTGCGCGATCTCGCGAATGACCTGCGGGCCCAACGCATTGCCCAGATCGTTGGCCTGGATGGGCTGGTTCTGCCCGGTGCCGACCCACGAATCGGCGGCATTGCCGTGGCCGGCGTCTTTCAGCTTATCGAGCAGGCCGCCCAGTCCGCCGAGCAAGCCACCGTCGGCGGATGCGGTTGTATCAGGCGGCACGGGGGCGGGGCTTTGGGCCGGATCGGTCTGGGCGGAACTTCCACCGCTCAGCATTTTTCCAACCAGCAGCGCACCGAGCGCGATCATCAGCGGCTTGGCGACGTTACCGCCGGGAACGGCATTGTCAAACAGTCCCATTGTGGATCTCCATGTCAATGTTGCCCGTCCCATCTCCACAATGACCCATTCGGGTCGAATTTCAAGCTGGTTGAGCTTTCCGTAATCATGAATTTCAAGTTGGCTTGAGCTTTGCTTAATAATGTGGAAGTAATCGGAGGCGGGGAATGGAGAGGAAAATGTCAATATTAAGCTGGATCATCCTTGGCGTTATCGCCGGCTTTATAGGCAGCAAGATCGTCAACAAGAGCGGGCAGGGCCTTGTTCTTGATATCATACTCGGGATCGTCGGCGCTGTTGTCGGCGGCCTGATCTTCAGCGCCTTTGGCGCGTCAGGCGTTACCGGCCTCAACATCTACAGCCTGATCGTCGCCGTGCTGGGATCGGTGGTCGTTCTGTGGGCCTATCACCAGTTCACCGGGAACCGGGCTCTTTAGAGATTAAAAGCCGACAGGCAAGGCGGCTTCGGCGGGCCGCCTGACGTGTTCTGGCCGGCCGCTTTCGGTCCATCCGATATCGCGGCTTTCCGCTCTGGGAAGCCGCGACTTCTCGTCCAATTTACCCGTGCGACGGTGCGGCGAGGAGCGCTCTATCTGATCCGTTTGAGAATTTCGCGGACCAGCGTGTTGAAGCCAGCTTCGAGCCCTCTGGCCAGGATTGGCCACAATTCATCGAGCAGACGTCTGAAAGCAGTTTCCAGAGCTGCGTCACGGCCGCTTCTGACAGGCAGGTCGGGCATCGACCCCATCGCCACCATGACCTGCTGGCGCAGCCGGTCGCCGCAGGCGCTCGCGCCGACGACCGTCGGGTCAAAGGGCAGGCGGCTAACATCCCATTTTCCGCGCTGCTCGATGCCGAGATTGCGCTCGACCTCGGCGTGCGAAAGAACCGTTTTGGGCGTGACCTTGATGCGATAGTATTTGCAAAGCGCGGCGACGACGACGATCAGCGCATCCCACTGCGTCCTCGTCATCGGGTATTGGCCGGCATTGAATGGTCTTTCTTCCGCCCCGGCCATGCAGCAGAGAGAAACCCCGATCGAGCCGCTGTTGCAGTTGAGGGTGTGAGCTGCGTATCCCGATTTCACCCTCCCGGAATTGAGCGTGATGGAAGGCCGGCCCCTGACGAGGCCACCATTCCCCTCGACCAGGATATGATAGGCGTCCTTGTCGGTCTCGCCTGCCGAATGCAAGCCTGCCGTCCAATGGCAAATGACCCGCTTCATCGGAACGTTGGGCATCCAGTCCGGCGGCAATGCCACAGAAAATCCCCGCAACAAATCTGGCAAACGCGATCACTATAGTTTCTTTGACAGAGAATGCGAAAACGAAACGATAATTTGGTTGAGCGTTTCTAACGTTCGGCGCTTTTGCACTTGTCGCCTAAGGCAGGATACCGGGCTGCGGCCCGCTTGTTCCTGGCTAGAGGCAAGCGGGCAACTCTGATAGGGAATTTCCGGCACGGATTTGGGCGGGATGGGCGATGTCGGGCGCAGTCGGCAATGGCGATTGAAATAAAAGAACTCGCGATCACCTATTATCCCATCCCGAAGAGTGGCAGCAGCAGCGTCAAATATGCGCTTATGGCGCTCGACGGAAAGGAAGGCTCGCTCTCCGGGTTCGACCCCGACAATGACGTTCACGGCCATTTGGCGACAAACTACGTCGACCCTTTCTTTCCCACATATGACGGACACAAGGGCCGGTTCACGATCGTCCGCGATCCCCTGGAGCGGCTTCTCTCCGCCTATTCCAGCAGGATCTCCGACACTCGGGTTCTGACCAGACCGGAGGTGGACAGGGAGAAGCTTGAAAGGCTCGGCATTCCGGTCGATCCGGACTTCGATACGTTCATTTTCAACATCGAGAAATACTGCGCCTGCTCCTGGGAGATCCAGTTCCACGTGGCGTCGCCGCGCTATTTTACCGGCTGCAGCCTGTTCCTCTTCGAACATGTCTTCAAATTCGAGCAGATGGACAGAGTGAAGGCGTTTCTATCCTCTGTAAGCGGACGGGTATTCGACCTGCCACGGCTGCAGGTCGGCGGCAGGAAAATCAGCCCTTCGGACCTGTCGCCGGCGGCGTTGGCCAAGGCGATGCGGTTTTGCCGCTACGACTATGGATTTCTCGTCGATTACTACGATCCGCAAAAATGGGGAGGCATTCCTGAAGGCGATGCCGATGATCCCTCGACGCTGCATGTTTTCGGCGATCCGGGAGCCTTGCGCGATGGCCGGATCATCTATCCCCGAACACCGCGCAATCTCTTTCACTTCATGTCCAAGCGCTCGCTTATCGAGCCGAGGATAATTCTCTAGCTGCCGGTCTGTGCCGGCTGTCCGTCAGCACCTTCGGCGTTCACCACATGCTCTTCGAATTGGGGCAGGTCGTCGGTGATTGCAAACCACTTCGCCTTGGAGCCGACAAAGATGTGATGCGTCGGGCGGATAGCCGGCTCGTCGACGAGGGTTCCCATGGCGACGTGCACGAAAGCGCCGTCGCGGACGACCGAATAGAGCAATGAGCCGCAGGTCTTGCAATGGGTGTCATGGACGGTCTCCTCGCCGAAGATCAGGAGATTGTCCTCGCCTTTGGTCAGGCTCAGCCTCTCACGCTCGATGCCGGCAAACGGCTTGAAGGCGGAACCGGTGGTGCGCCGGCAGTTCGAGCAGTGGCAATTCGCAGCGTAGATGAACTCGTCGGCCACCGCGTATTGCACGGCGCCGCACATGCACTTTCCGGCAAGCATGCGGTTGCCGGCATTCTCCTGGCTTGTCACGGGCTTCTCCATTTTAGCGGTGACCAGCTTGAACTAAGCGACCACGGTCAGCCGGCGCCTGCGCTCGTCGAGCGACACGATGGTCAGCCCGCTGGCCACCACCAGAAGAATGCCGCTGATCGCCAGCGCGTTCGGGAATTGCTGGAACACCACCAGACCCGAAATGACCGCCCAAACCGTGAAGCAGTAGTAGAACGGCGCCACCACGCCGGTTGGCCCGACGCGATAGGCCATGAAGATGAAGAAGTGGCCGAAGATCAGGAACAATCCGGCCCCGGCCATCAACAGCAGATGATGCGTCTCGGGCATTACCCAACGCTCCGACACCAAATGCGCGACGCCTGAGCCGACCAGCACCACCACCACCGCGGAAATAGCGACGATCATTCCAGGCACATCGGCGGCGACCCGCCGCCCGGCGAGATCGCGCGCGGCGGCGAATGCCGCGTTGCCGAGCGCCAGCAGGGCGTAGACCGAGATCCCCTGCATGGTCGGCTGCGCCACCATCACCGCACCGATGAAGCCGAGCCCGATCAGCGCCATGCGCAGCCCTCCGATCCGTTCGCGGAACAGGACAGAGGAGCCAATCAGCATGAGCAGGGGAGTGATCTGCCCCAAGGCGGTCGAATCGGCGATCTGCATGTTGGCCAGCGCCACCACGTAGCAAAGGATTGCCGCCAGCTCGAACAGGTTTCTCCGCAACACTCTTCTTTCGAGGATCAGCGGGATCTGCTTGGCGTAGCCCAGCGCAAACAGCAACGGGATGCCCCACAGCGTCGCCGCCGTCCCGCGCAGAAACAGCACCTCATAGGGTGGCAGCCCCACCGTCGCCAGCTTCATCATCGTGTCGTTGACGACATAGGACCCGGTCGAGAGGATCATGAACAGCGGGCCGCGGATGGCGATCGGAATGAAATGCATTGGAACAGGAAATCAGACCTGGTTAATGGCGGCAATGGGCGCCAACGGGCAAGGGAGCAGGACTTGCTTCAGTTCGCGCGGGCCATTCCGGGCCGCGAAACCGCCGGACGTATCGGGACGGCATAGACCTGCAATGCACGGCCGATCACCAGGCTGAGCACGAGCAGCGCCGAGAAGAACGCGGTGGGAGCGTATTGCGAGGGACCGCAGCCGACCAGAATGCCTGCAGCGATCACGACGGCGCTCTCTTTCGCCGAAAAGCCTGTTTTCCCCAGAAACACCAGCGGAACGGCGAGGGCTACGAAATCGTAGATGAACGCGTATGGCGAGCCGAGGATCGTCGCCGTCGCGAGAGCTGCTGCCTTGACATGGAAAGCTCCTTTTTGAAGCCATATCCAGATGATGCCGGCGCTCAGGGCTGCGATGAGAAAACCCTGCGCGACCCATGCGGTCGTCAAGCTTCCGCCAAGCGCGCGGACAAAGCCATAGAGGCTTTGAAGCTTTGAAAAATCGGCCCTGCCGTCGACGAGGATCATCCCGTTTATCTTGGCGGCGGTGTCAAAGAAGTCGGACCAGATCTGCGTGCCGAAAACGGCGATGGAAAGCACGGCCATTGCAGTGGCGGAAATGGTGGCCCATCCGATGACCCGCCAATAGCCTCCAGCGATGAGGGCAACGGGTATGATTAGACCGAACTGCGGCTTGTAGGTAAGCAGGCCGAAGAAGAGGCCGGCGAGCGCCGGGCGTTTTTCAATCGATGCGATAGCTGCGCCAAGCAGGGCGGCGGTGACGAAGCCGTTTTGCCCGACCGCTGTGTTCCAAAGCACGGGAGGCCAGGCCATGGCTGCCAGAACCGCAAGGCGTGTCTCCCCGATCAGCCGTATGGCAAAGGCATAGAACGTTATCCCGAATGCCATCCACGAAACCAACGCGGCGGGATAAGACACCAGCGCCAATGCTGCGGTCACCAGCAGGAAAGTTGGAGGATATTGCCAGGAATAATAGCCATTGAAAACGGCGCCGCTTTCAGCGGACGAGATGCTCTTGTGTATTTCCAAGTTATAGGCATCGGCTGCGTGGCCTTGCAGAACAAACTTGCCAGCGCCCCAAAATGCCAGGAAATCGGTGGCGATTGGCTGTCCGTTCGCGTCGAACAGCCAATCGCCAATCAATACCGCGATGACAAGCACGCAGAGATAGGCAAATGTCAAGCCGCAGACGGCGAGATAGATAAGACGTTGCAGGTTTTTTCCTGCCGTGAAGTCGGCTATCCGCATGGTGCCCGTTTGCCCGCGCCGCAAGGTGCCCGGGCGTTATCTTGCCCCCGTTTTCATTAAGAGTTTGTGTCGCGACTGGCCGCGGTGGTGTCCGTCTTACATTTGCGTCGCCTCATTCCCATATCGGCGTCACATCCCTGAAATCGGATCATGGGTTCGGGATCGAGTGAAAATGCGTTCGGCCACAAGGCACTTGTGTTTTTCGGCCGTAGTCGCTAATCGCCCCGCATTCGACTGAACTGAAGGTCCAGGCCGTCCAAGGAAAGAGACTATGGCAAAAGGTAAATTCGAGCGTACAAAGCCTCATGTGAACATTGGCACGATTGGCCACGTCGATCATGGCAAGACGTCGTTGACGGCGGCGATCACCAAGTATTTTGGCGAATACAAGCGCTACGACCAGATTGATGCGGCGCCTGAAGAGAAGGCGCGCGGCATCACCATCTCGACGGCGCATGTCGAATACGAGACGGCCGCCCGCCACTACGCCCATGTCGACTGCCCCGGCCACGCCGACTATGTGAAGAACATGATCACCGGCGCTGCGCAGATGGACGGCGCGATCCTGGTTGTGTCGGCCGCCGACGGCCCGATGCCGCAGACCCGCGAGCACATCCTGCTGGCCCGTCAGGTCGGCGTGCCGTCTATCGTGGTGTTTTTGAAAAAGGTCGACAAAGTCGACGACGCCGAGCTGCTCGAGCTGGTCGAGCTCGAGGTGCGTGAGCTGTTGACCAAGAACGAGTTCCCCGGCGACGACATTCCGATCGTCAAGGGCTCGGCGCTTGCGGCTCTGGAAGATTCCGACAAGAAGATCGGCGAGGACGCGATCCGCGAATTGATGGCGGCGGTCGACGCCTACATCCCGACGCCGGTTCGTCCGTTGGACAAGCCGTTCCTGATGCCGATCGAGGACGTGTTCTCGATCTCGGGCCGCGGCACGGTTGTGACCGGTCGCGTCGAGCGCGGCGTGGTCAAGGTCGGCGAGGAGCTGGAGATCATCGGCATCCGTCCGACGACCAAGACGACCTGCACCGGCGTCGAGATGTTCCGCAAGCTGCTCGACCAGGGCCAGGCCGGCGACAACATCGGCGCGCTGCTGCGCGGTGTCGACCGTGAAGGTGTCGAGCGCGGCCAGGTTCTGGCCAAGCCGGGCACGGTCAAGCCGCACAAGAAGTTCGTGGCCGAAGCCTACATCCTGACCAAGGACGAAGGTGGCCGTCACACGCCGTTCTTCACCAACTACCGGCCGCAGTTCTATTTCCGCACGACCGACGTGACCGGCATCGTGTCGCTGCCGGAAGGCACCGAGATGGTGATGCCGGGCGACAACATCACGGTCGATGTCGAGCTGATCGTGCCGATCGCCATGGAAGAGAAGCTGCGCTTCGCCATCCGTGAAGGCGGCCGCACCGTCGGTGCCGGCATCGTCGTCACCATCAAAGAGTAATCGACACCGGCACTGCCGGTCAGATCGAATGCGAAAGGGCAGTCCTCGGGCTGCCCTTTTTGCTTTCTGGGGCACCGCCGACATGCGCCTGCGCAGTCGTCCCAAACACTATTGCAAGCGTCCAAACCTCAACTAGTATAGGTTGCATCGCGGGGGCTTGCCCAAATGGTTCCATGGCACCGTTTGAATGGCCAGACATGGTGGACGCTGGGGGTGATCTGCTTGGCGTCGTTCCTTGTCATGGGACACGCTGCCTTCGCGGCGAATACAAAAAAATCCGTGCCGGATCTTGGTCCGGCGATGCGGTTTGTCGTCGTCCGCAGCAGCGCGCCTGGTTGCGAGCCGACCTGCCCGGAATGGATATCGGCTGAAGGCTCGATAGAAGCCGGCACACCGGCCCTGTTCAAACGCACGCTCAAAGCACTCGGCCGCCGAAAACTGCCTGTTGTCGTGGACTCTCCCGGCGGCAACGTCGAAGCGGCGCTGGCGCTTGGCCGGGTTCTCCGCAAGAACAAACTCGATATCGCGGTCGGCAAAACCCGGTTCACCGGTTGCCAGCCCGAAGCCAAGGACTGCAACGAGAACGATGCCAAGGGCGCTCGCTATTTCGGCAATGCCTATGCCAGCGGCGCCATCTGCAATTCCGCTTGCCCGCTGATGTTTGCCGGCGGCATCAGGCGCGTGGTCGGGCAATGGGCCTATCTCGGCGTCCATCAGATCACCACGACCTACATCCGGACGAAATTGCAGTACCGGACCACCTATCGCGTGGTGAGGGGCAAGAAGAAGGTCCTCAGCAAGAAGATCGTCGGCCGCAAGAATGCCGGCAGCTACAAGACCTACGAGATGAGCAAGTCGGTGGAGAAAAGACTGGCGGCCTATCTGAAGGAAATGGGCGTCGGCCAAGGCGTGCTCGAGACGATGAAGAACACGCCGGCCAGCACCATCCAGCAACTGGCTCCCTACGACATGCTGCAGACGAAGCTCGTTACCAGCCTGGATGCCGTCGACCTGCTGACCGCGGCAACCCTGTGCAACACCGATCCGGTGGCCCCGAACTGCAGGGAAGTACCGGCGCCGGCCGGCGATGTGGTGGCATACGCCAAGCCCGCTCCCGACGCGTCGGTCGAACGCGAAACCGTGCAGCGGGCCGATGTTGGCGATATGCGCTTCGTTCTGGTTCGAGGCAGAAGTTTTCTCTGCGATCCCAATTGTCCCGAATGGATCTCCGCGGAAGGCACGATTAGCGCTCAGACGCCGGAACGGCTGCGCCAACTGCTGGACAAGATCGGTGGTCGGCGATTGCCCGTGGTGATCAACTCGCCGGGAGGTGACGTGCTTGGCGCTCTGGCCGCCGGAAGGCTGATCCGAGAACGCAAGCTCGACGTGGCGGTTGCGCGGACGGACTTCATTGGATGCGAGCCGGACAAGGCGGATTGCACCGCCGAAGATGGCGTCTATGTCGGGCTCACGATCGATGCCAGCGGGGAGTGTGGGGCGGCCTGTCCGATCATGCTTGCCGGTGGTGTCAGGCGCCTTGTCGGCCCTCGTGCGCAATTGACCGTGGATTCCACGGGGTCGGAGCAGCAGGTCAAAACCTATCTCAAGGACATGGCGGTCGGACCCGGTCTGCTGGTGGCGATCCGGTCAGTGCCGGCTTCGCGTGATCGGCAGCTCGAACCCGACATGATGTTGAAAGTCGGGCTGACGACCGGGCTTGAATCGGTTGACGAATTTACCGGTCCGACCATCTGCAAATCGGCGCCAATGCCGGAGAATTGTCGCGTGGTTCCGACGTCCGAGGTTCAGGCTGACGCGCCCGTCAAGTTGTAAGGCGCAGGCATGCAGCCGGCCCAAGCTGGCCATCGAGGCAGGTTGAGCAACGTTCGATAGTTCCGCTATCGTCCGAAGCAAGTGACGCTCTGGCCGGTCGAGGATCGAGAATGAGCCAAAATATCCCGACATTGTTCGAATGGGCCGGCGGCACCGAAGCGCTGAATCGCCTGACCCAAACCTTCTATGACAAGGTGTCTAGGGATTCCATCGTCGGCCCGGTGTTCAACAACATGTCGCCGGACCATCCTGCGCATGTCGCCGCCTTCATCGGCGAGGTCTTTGGTGGACCGAGACCTACAGCGAGGAGCATGGCGGCCACCGCGAGATGGTGATTCACCATCTCGGCAAACACCTGAGCGAGGAACAGCGCCGCCGCTGGATCAATCTTCTCGCTGACGCTGCCGACGAGGTCGGGCTGCCCGACGATCCGGAATTCCGCTCGGCTTTCATGGCCTATTTCGAATGGGGGTCGCGGCTGGCGAAGATGAACTCGAACCTTGGCGAGACTTGCGACCCTGAGACGGAACCGATGCCGGCCTGGGGCTGGGGCGTGCCTGGCGGACCGTACAGGCCGCCGTCGGGCGGATGATCCCGATTTGGCACGAAGATTTCCGACCTGATGCTGAAAGCAGGCAGGAATGGGACGATCAGATCAGACCGCTCTTTACAGCGCGCGCGGAAGCTTTTAGGAAGCGCCTGCTGCGCCGACATGCGCACGATACGGGCATAGCTCAGTTGGTAGAGCGGCGGTCTCCAAAACCGCAGGTCGTAGGTTCGAGCCCTGCTGCCCGTGCCATTTTTCGAAATGGCCATTTCATGAAAATTGTCTGGTCTTCCACGCATCGGCCCTTTGAAAATCGCGCGGTGACTTGCCATATAGCCTGTCTTGGGGCATAAGAGGCCATAGCCGGGACGGGACGACTGGATGGTTCCGAGGCGGCGTTTGGTCATAAAGCGGACACTTGCCACTTGCGTGGATCAAGAATCGGTTTTATGTAGACGAAACAGACACGCGACGCGTGGAGCTGGGAAGCCGGCTTTACGCGTCCGATTTGCATGGGCGAAATGATTGCGCTGATTCGGCGTGAACACAGGCTCAGGCGGCACATCCCGGCCAGCGGGATCATCCAGGAGATCCGGTCAACGGGTCTCGAAGACAGGCGGCACATGGCTTCGAAAACCACAAATCCTTTCGTCTTTCTCCAGCAGGTTCGCTCGGAGACCGCCAAGGTGACTTGGCCGTCGCGGCGCGAAACGATGATTTCGACGGTGATGGTCCTGGCGTTCGCTGTGATCGCGATGATCTTTTTCTTTACCGCCGATCAGCTCATGGGCCTCGCGGTCGAGCAGATTCTGGGCATTGGACGCTAAGTCCGGCGATTACGGAGAAGTCTTGAGATGACTGCGCGGTGGTACATCGTCCACGCTTATTCGAACTTTGAAAAAAAGGTCGCCGAGGACATCGAGAACAAGGCCAAGCAGAAAGGCCTGTCCGCTGACATCGAGCAGATCGTCGTGCCGACCGAGAAGGTCGTCGAGATCCGCCGCGGCCGCAAGGTCGATGCCGAGCGCAAGTTCTTCCCGGGCTATGTGCTCCTGAAGGCCAACCTGACCGACGCGGTGTTCTCGCTCGTGAAGAACACGCCGAAGGTCACCGGCTTCCTGGGTGACTCGAAGCCGGTGCCGATCACCGAGGCCGAGGCCCAGCGCATCCTGAACCAGGTGCAGGAAGGCGTCGAGCGGCCGAAGCCGTCGGTCACTTTCGAGATCGGCGAGGCGATCCGCGTCTCGGACGGTCCGTTCGCATCGTTCAACGGTTTCGTCCAGGAAGTGGACGAGGAGCGGGCGCGGCTCAAGGTGGAAGTTTCGATCTTCGGGCGCGCCGTGCCGGTCGATCTCGAATTCGGACAGGTCGAAAAGGGCTGATCCGAAATCCTTGTCGCCCATTCGGCGGTGAGGGGAGGCGGCGTGGAACTCGCGGCCAACACAGGTGGGAGGCGAGTGCGGCTTTAGCCGGCCACAGGAACCGCACCACCAGACTGCAACCGCCGGTGTTGCCCACATGGTGGGGCCGGCATGAGATGAAGGCAGGAAGAGATGGCTAAGAAAATTGCAGGCCAGCTCAAGCTCCAGGTTTCCGCGGGTTCGGCTACGCCGTCGCCCCCGATCGGACCGGCGCTTGGTCAGCGCGGCATCAACATCATGGAGTTCTGCAAGGCGTTCAACGCGCAGACCCAAGAAATGGAAAAGGGATCGCCGGTTCCGGTCGTGATCACCTATTACCAGGACAAGTCGTTCACCTTCGTCATGAAGACGCCGCCGGTGAGCTACTTCCTGAAGAAGGCCGCAAACCTGAAGTCGGGCTCGAAGGAGCCGGGCAAGGTCAAGGCCGGCACGATCGGCCGCGACAAGGTGCGCGCCATCGCCGAGCAGAAGATGAAGGATCTGAACGCAACCGATATCGAGGGGGCCATGCGCATGGTCGAGGGCTCCGCCCGCTCGATGGGTCTGGAAGTGGTGGGCTGAGATCATGGCAAAGATTGCAAAGCGTGTATCGAAGACCCGCGAAGGCATCGATCCCAACAAGGCCTATGCCTTGGGTGATGCGCTGAAGCTGCTCAAGGACCGGTCCTCGGTGAAGTTCGACGAGACCGTTGAAGTCGCGATGAACCTGGGTGTCGACCCGCGCCATGCCGACCAGATGGTCCGTGGCGTGGTCAATTTGCCGAACGGCACCGGCCGTACCGTCCGCGTCGCCGTTTTCGCGCGTGGTGACAAGGCCGAGGAAGCCAAGGCGGCCGGCGCCGATATCGTTGGCGCCGAGGATCTGGTCGACATCGTCCAGAAGGGCACGATCGACTTCGATCGCTGCATCGCCACGCCGGACATGATGCCGCTGGTCGGCCGTCTGGGCAAGGTGCTCGGCCCGCGCGGCATGATGCCGAACCCGAAGGTCGGCACCGTCACCACTGACGTCACCGCCGCCGTCAAGGCGTCGAAGGGCGGCGCCGTCGAGTTCCGCGTCGAGAAGGCCGGCATCGTGCATGGCGGCGTCGGCAAGATCTCGTTCGACATCAAGGCGCTGGAAGAGAACGTCCGCGCGTTCGCCGACGCAGTGAACAAGGCGAAGCCGGCTGGCGCCAAGGGCAACTACGTCAAGAAGGTGTCGGTCACCTCGACGATGGGCCCGGGCCTCAAGCTCGACGTCTCGACGCTGGCAGCGTCCTGATACGACCTATTTGGATCGGACGCTAAAGGGCCGATCCGCAAGCAGAATTCCGGGCCTCCGATTTATCTTGGCGGCCCGGTACCGGAAGTCGGAAGGCTTCCGGACATCCTGTCCGAGATTGCGGGCGGCCCCAAGCCTTAGTTCAAGGGGGGCCTTAATTCATGTGGGCCTGCATGAGACGGGTGAAGACCGGACAACGGAGCGACTGCTCCAATGAAAGGTTCGAACCGTGTTTGCCTTTTGTCTGCGCACCATTCGGCTTGCCGGCTGGTGTGGCGAAAGGGGGCAGGATCCTCGAGCGTCGTTCGGGAGATCCGTTACTGGATGGCCCGGCCGGCAAAAGGCAACCCGACGCCTGTCCTCGTGAAAAGGGCAGGGGTCAACTGGAGATAGGCAGTGGACAGAGCGGAAAAACGCGAACTCGTCACGGGCCTGAATGAAGCGTTTTCGGGCGCTGGTTCAGTCGTCGTGGCCCACTACGCCGGTATTACCGTCGCGCAAATGAACGACCTTCGGTCGAAAATGCGTGTCGCCGGTGGCACCGTCAAAGTCGCGAAGAACCGTCTCGCCAAAATCGCTCTTCAGGGCACGGACTCCGCATCGATCATCGACCTGTTCAAGGGACAGACGCTGATCGCCTATTCGGAGGATCCGATTGCGGCGCCGAAGGTCGCGTCCGATTTCGCCAAGGGAAATGACAAGCTCGTCATTCTCGGCGGCGCAATGGGCACCACCTCGCTCAACGCCGACGGTGTGAAGGCACTCGCCACACTTCCGTCGCTCGATGAGCTGCGCGGCAGGCTGGTTGGCATGATCGCCACGCCGGCAACCCGGATCGCCCAGATCGTCAATGCGCCTGCGGCTTCGGTCGCGCGTGTCATCGGCGCTTACGCCCGGAAGGACGAGGCGGCATGAGGCCGTTCCTCGCTATCACAAACACACGTTCGAACCTTATGAAGGAATATTGCAATGGCTGATCTGGCAAAGATCGTAGACGACCTTTCGAAGCTGACCGTCCTTGAGGCGGCCGAGCTGTCGAAGCTTCTGGAAGAAAAGTGGGGCGTTTCCGCAGCTGCTCCGGTGGCGGTTGCCGCCGCTGGCGGTGCTGCGGCCGCAGCTGCTCCGGTCGAGGAAAAGACGGAATTCGACGTCGTCCTCACCGAGGCGGGTGCTCAGAAGATCAACGTCATCAAGGAAGTTCGCGCCATCACTGGTCTTGGCCTCAAGGAAGCCAAGGACCTGGTCGAGGCGGCTCCGAAGCCGGTCAAGGAAGCTGTTTCCAAGGCCGACGCGGACAAGTTCAAGGCCCAGCTGGAAGCAGCCGGCGCCAAGGTCGAACTGAAGTAAGCGTTTGATACCGGCGGGCGGCTTCGCGCCGTCCGCCACTCCCTTGGCGCGAAGGGAGGCTGCGTAACGCGAAGAGCACGAAAACCTCTTTCCTGAGGGCCGTAAACCGGCCTTCAGGAAACGGGTTTTCTCCCGTTTTGGCCGGCCACCGACAGGTGGCGGGTGAACAAATTAAAGGCCGCCGCCGAGGTGGCCGAGAATGCAAGGCGAGCCGCGGCGAGGCTCGCCCCGAGAATCGAGCTAAGGAGCGACGATGGCCCAGACACAAACTTTCAATGGCCGCAGACGCGTACGCAAATTCTTCGGAAAGATCCCGGAAGTTGCGGAGATGCCGAACCTGATCGAGGTTCAGAAGGCATCCTATGACCAGTTCCTGATGGTGGAGGAGCCCAAGGGCGGGCGTCCTGACGAGGGACTGCAGGCGGTTTTCAGGTCGGTCTTCCCGATCTCCGACTTTTCCGGCTCCTCGATGCTGGAATTCGTGAAGTACGAGTTCGAAGGACCGAAATTCGACGTCGACGAATGCCGTCAGCGCGACCTTACCTATGCCGCGCCACTCAAGGTGACGCTGCGCCTCATCGTGTTCGATATCGACGAGGATACCGGCGCCAAGTCGATCAAGGACATCAAGGAGCAGGACGTCTACATGGGCGACATGCCGCTCATGACCTTGAACGGCACCTTCATCGTCAACGGCACCGAGCGCGTCATCGTCTCGCAGATGCACCGTTCGCCGGGCGTCTTCTTCGACCATGACAAGGGCAAGTCGCACTCGTCCGGCAAGCTGCTGTTTGCCGCGCGCGTCATCCCCTATCGCGGCTCGTGGCTCGACATCGAATTCGACTCGAAGGACGTCGTGCACGCCCGCATCGACCGCCGCCGCAAGATTCCGGTGACGTCGCTGTTGATGGCGCTCGGCATGGACGGCGAGGAGATCCTGTCGACCTTCTACAACAAGATCACCTACAAGCGTGCCGGCGACCACTGGCGCATCCCGTTCAACGTCGAGCGTTTCCGCGGCCTCAAGGCCGTTGGCGACCTGGTCGATGCAGACACCAACGAGGTCGTCGTCGAGGCCGGCAAGAAGATCACCGCCCGCCAGGCCAGGGCGCTCGGCGAAAAGGGTCTCAAGGCGATCAAGGCAACCGACGAGGATCTGCTCGGCAACTACCTTGCCGAGGACATCGTCAACTATGCGACCGGCGAGATTTTCCTCGAAGCCGGCGACGAGATCGATGAAAAGACGCTGAAAGTGCTTCTCAGCGCCGGCGATGATGAGATCAAGGTTCTCGACATCGACCACGTCAATGTCGGCGCCTACATCCGCAACACGCTCAACGTCGACAAGAATGAGAGCCGCCAGGACGCGCTGTTCGACATCTACCGCGTCATGCGCCCCGGCGAGCCGCCGACGCTCGAGACCGCCGAAGCCATGTTCAACTCACTGTTCTTTGACAGCGAGCGCTATGATTTGTCGGCCGTCGGCCGCGTCAAGATGAACATGCGCCTCGAGCTCAAGGCCGAGGATACCGTGCGCGTGCTGCGCAAGGACGACATCCTGGCCGTGGTCAGGACGCTGGTCGAACTGCGCGACGGCAAGGGCGAGATCGACGACATCGACAATCTCGGCAATCGCCGCGTGCGCTCGGTCGGCGAGCTGATGGAGAACCAGTACCGCGTCGGGCTGCTGCGCATGGAGCGCGCGATCAAGGAACGCATGTCCTCGATCGAGATCGACACGGTGATGCCGCAGGACCTGATCAACGCCAAGCCGGCGGCTGCCGCCGTGCGCGAGTTCTTCGGCTCCTCGCAGCTGTCGCAGTTCATGGACCAGACCAACCCGCTGTCGGAGATCACCCACAAGCGCCGTCTCTCGGCGCTTGGACCTGGTGGTCTGACCCGCGAGCGCGCCGGCTTCGAGGTGCGCGACGTGCACCCTACGCATTACGGACGCATCTGCCCGATCGAGACGCCGGAAGGCCCGAACATCGGTCTGATCAACTCGCTGGCCACCTTCGCGCGCGTCAACAAGTACGGCTTCATCGAGAGCCCGTACCGCAAGATCGTCAACGGCAAGCTGACCAATGAGGTCGTCTACCTGTCGGCGATGGAAGAGGCCAAGCATCACGTTGCTCAGGCCAATGCCGAGCTCGACAAGAATGGTGGTTTCGTCGACGAATTCGTCATTTGCCGCAACGCCGGCGAAGTGATGATGGCGCCGCGCGAAAACGTCGATCTGATGGACGTGTCGCCGAAGCAGATGGTGTCGGTGGCCGCGGCCCTGATCCCGTTCCTCGAGAACGACGACGCCAACCGCGCCCTGATGGGCTCGAACATGCAGCGTCAGGCCGTGCCGCTGGTGCGCGCCGAAGCGCCGTTTGTCGGCACCGGCATGGAGCCGATCGTCGCCCGTGACTCGGGCGCCGCCATCGGCGCCCGCCGCGGCGGCATCGTCGACCAGGTGGACGCGACGCGTATCGTCATCCGCGCCACGGAGGATCTCGATCCCGGCAAGTCGGGCGTCGACATCTACCGGCTGATGAAGTTCCAGCGTTCGAACCAGAACACCTGCATCAACCAGCGTCCGCTGGTGCGCATGGGCGACCGGGTCAACAAGGGCGACATCATCGCCGACGGTCCGTCGACCGAGCTCGGCGATCTGGCGCTCGGCCGCAACGTGCTGGTCGCGTTCATGCCGTGGAACGGCTACAACTACGAGGACTCGATCCTCTTGTCCGAGCGCATCGTCGCCGACGACGTCTTCACCTCGATCCACATCGAGGAGTTCGAGGTCATGGCGCGCGATACCAAGCTTGGGCCGGAGGAGATCACGCGTGACATTCCCAACGTCTCGGAAGAAGCGCTGAAGAACCTCGACGAGGCCGGCATCGTCTATATCGGTGCGGAAGTGCAGCCGGGCGACATCCTGGTTGGCAAGATCACGCCGAAGGGCGAAAGCCCGATGACGCCGGAAGAAAAGCTTCTGCGCGCCATCTTCGGTGAAAAGGCATCGGACGTGCGTGACACCTCCATGCGCATGCCGCCGGGAACCTTCGGCACCGTTGTCGAAGTGCGCGTCTTCAACCGCCACGGCGTGGAGAAGGACGAGCGCGCCATGGCGATCGAACGCGAGGAGATCGAACGCCTCGCCAAGGACCGCGACGACGAGCAGGCGATCCTCGACCGCAACGTCTATTCGCGCCTTTCCGACGTTCTCGTTGGCAAGGAAGCGATTGCCGGGCCGAAGGGCTTCAAGAAGGGCTCGAAGCTGTCGAAGGACACGCTTGACGAGTATCCGCGTTCGCAGTGGTGGCAGTTTGCGGTGGAGAACGAAAAGCTCCAGAGCGAACTGGAAGCCCTGCGTGGCCAGTACGACGATTCCAAGAAGGCGCTCGAGCAGCGCTTCATGGACAAGGTCGAGAAGGTGCAGCGCGGCGACGAGATGCCTCCCGGCGTCATGAAGATGGTCAAAGTCTTCGTGGCCGTGAAGCGCAAGATGCAGCCCGGCGACAAGATGGCCGGCCGACACGGCAACAAGGGTGTCGTGTCGCGGATCGTTCCGGTCGAGGACATGCCGTTCCTCGAGGATGGCACGCATGCCGATATCGTGCTCAACCCGCTGGGTGTGCCGAGCCGCATGAATGTCGGCCAGATCCTGGAGACGCATCTGGGCTGGGCTTGCGCCGGAATGGGCAGGAAGATCGGCGATCTGATCGACGCCTACAAGACGGCCGGCGACATCAAGCCGCTGCGCAAGACGCTTGAGAGCTTCATGCCGGCCAACGACCGCAACGAGCCGATCCGCGAATACGACGACGAGAGCATCGTTCGCCTCAGCGAGCAAATGCGTCGCGGCGTCTCCATCGCGACACCGGTGTTCGACGGTGCGCACGAGGCCGACATCAACATCATGCTGGAGCAGGCGGGCCTGCACACCAGCGGTCAGTCGCAGCTCTATGACGGACGCACCGGCGAGCCGTTCGATCGCAAAGTGACGATGGGCTACATATATATGCTCAAGCTTCACCATCTTGTGGACGACAAGATCCACGCGCGTTCGATCGGGCCGTACTCGCTCGTTACCCAGCAGCCGCTGGGCGGCAAGGCGCAGTTCGGTGGCCAGCGCTTCGGCGAGATGGAGGTCTGGGCGCTCGAAGCGTACGGCGCCGCCTACACGCTGCAGGAGATGCTGACGGTGAAGTCGGACGACGTCGCCGGCCGCACCAAGGTCTACGAGGCGATCGTCAGAGGCGACGACACGTTCGAGGCCGGCATTCCCGAGAGCTTCAACGTTCTCGTCAAGGAAATGCGGTCTCTGGGCCTCAATGTCGAGCTGGAGAACACCAAGCTGGACGACAACCCGGTTCGGCTGCCCGACGCGGCCGAGTAAGCAAGACGTCCGGTCGCGGCTCTCGCGACCGGACGCCGAGCATGATCCCGAAAAGTGGTTACCGGTTTTCGGCCAAGATCATGCTCAAACAAGAAGTTTCTTCGGCCGGTGGCCGACAAGTCGGCGGGCGTTTGGCCCGCGCTAGATGCAAGGGGTTTTCGAGGACCCCGAAAAGGAGAACGGCATGAACCAAGAGGTCATGAATCTCTTCAATCCCCAGGCGCCTGCGCAGGTGTTCGATTCCATCCGGATCTCGCTCGCCAGCCCTGAGAAGATTCTGTCCTGGTCGTTCGGCGAGATCAAGAAGCCGGAGACCATCAATTACCGCACCTTCAAGCCGGAGCGCGACGGCCTGTTCTGCGCGCGCATTTTCGGTCCGATCAAGGACTACGAATGCCTGTGCGGCAAGTACAAGCGCATGAAGTACAAGGGCGTTATCTGCGAGAAGTGCGGCGTCGAAGTCACGCTGTCGCGCGTCCGTCGCGAGCGCATGGGCCATATCGAGCTGGCCGCGCCCGTCGCCCATATCTGGTTCCTGAAGTCGCTGCCGTCGCGTATCGGCACGCTGCTCGACATGACGCTGAAGGATATTGAGCGCGTTCTCTACTTCGAGAACTATATCGTCACCGAGCCTGGCCTCACCGCGCTGAAGGAGCACCAGCTCCTCAGCGAGGAAGAGTACATGATGGCCGTCGACGAATATGGCGAGGATAGCTTCACCGCCATGATCGGCGCCGAGGCCATCCACGACCTTCTGGCCGGCATGGACCTGGAGAAGATCGCCGGCGACCTGCGTTCGGAGCTGGCTTCGACCACGTCCGAGCTGAAGCAGAAGAAGTATCTGAAGCGGCTCAAGGTCGTCGAGAACTTCATGGAGTCCGGCAACCGTCCGGAATGGATGATCATGAAGGTGGTTCCGGTGATCCCGCCGGACCTGCGCCCGCTGGTCCCGCTGGACGGCGGCCGTTTCGCCACGTCCGATCTCAACGATCTCTATCGCCGCGTCATCAACCGCAACAACCGCCTGAAGCGGCTGATCGAGCTGCGCGCCCCCGGCATCATCGTGCGCAATGAAAAGCGCATGCTGCAGGAAGCCGTCGACGCGCTGTTCGACAACGGCCGTCGCGGCCGCGTCATCACCGGCGCCAACAAGCGCCCGCTGAAGTCGCTGTCCGACATGCTCAAGGGCAAGCAGGGCCGGTTCCGCCAGAACCTGCTCGGCAAGCGCGTCGACTATTCCGGCCGCTCGGTTATCGTGACCGGCCCGGAGCTCAAGCTGCACCAGTGCGGCCTGCCGAAGAAGATGGCGCTCGAACTGTTCAAGCCCTTCATCTACGCCCGTCTCGACGCCAAGGGTTATTCCTCGACCGTCAAGCAGGCGAAGAAGCTGGTCGAGAAGGAGCGCCCGGAGGTCTGGGATATCCTCGACGAGGTCATCCGCGAGCATCCGGTGCTGTTGAACCGCGCGCCGACGCTGCACCGCCTCGGCATCCAGGCGTTCGAGCCGATCCTGATCGAAGGCAAGGCGATCCAGCTTCACCCGCTGGTCTGCACGGCCTTCAACGCCGACTTCGACGGCGACCAGATGGCGGTTCACGTGCCGCTGTCGCTGGAAGCACAGCTTGAAGCCCGCGTGCTGATGATGTCGACCAACAACATCCTGCACCCGGCTTCCGGCGCGCCGATCATCGTGCCGTCGCAGGACATGGTTCTGGGTCTCTACTATCTCTCGATCGTCAACCAGAACGAGCCGGGCGAGGGCATGGTGTTTGCCGACATGGGCGAACTCCAGCATGCGCTCGAGACCAAGGCGGTGACGTTGCATTCCAAGATCAAGGGTCGCTTCCGCTCGGTCGATGCCGAAGGCAATGTCGTGTCGAAGATCCATGACACCACGCCTGGCCGCATGATCATCGGCGAGCTTCTGCCGAAGAACGTCAACGTGCCTTACGAGACCGCCAACCAGGAGATGACCAAGAAGAACATCTCCAAGATGATCGACACCGTCTACCGCCATTGCGGTCAGAAGGAGACGGTCATTTTCTGCGACCGCATCATGGCCCTCGGCTTCAGCCACGCCTGCCGCGCCGGCATTTCGTTCGGCAAGGACGACATGCTGATCCCGGATGCCAAGATCAAGCTGGTTTCCGACACCGAGGCTTTGGCCAAGGAATACGAGCAGCAGTACAATGACGGTCTGATCACGCAGGGCGAGAAGTACAACAAGGTCGTCGATGCCTGGGCCAAGTGCTCGGAAAAGGTTGCCGACGAGATGATGGCCCGCATCAAGGCGGTCGAGTTCGAGGACAATGGCCGTCAAAAGCCGATGAACTCGATCTACATGATGTCGCACTCCGGTGCGCGCGGCTCGCCCACCCAGATGCGCCAGCTTGCCGGTATGCGCGGCCTGATGGCCAAGCCTAGCGGTGAGATCATCGAGACGCCGATCATCTCGAACTTCAAGGAAGGCCTGACCGTGCTCGAGTACTTCAACTCGACCCACGGCGCCCGCAAGGGTCTGGCCGACACCGCCTTGAAGACGGCGAACTCGGGCTACCTCACCCGTCGTCTGGTCGACGTGGCGCAGGACTGCATCGTCAACTCCGTCGACTGCGGCACCGACAAGGGCCTCACCATGCAGCCGATCGTCGATGCCGGCCAGGTCGTCGCCTCCGTCGGCCAGCGCGTTCTCGGCCGCACGTCGCTCGACGACATCACTCATCCGGTCACGGGTCAGGTTCTGGTCAAGGCCGGAACGCTGATGGACGAACGCGACGTCGAAGAGATCGAAAAGGCCGGCGTCCAGTCGGTCCGCATCCGCTCGGCGCTGACCTGCGACGTCAGGGTCGGTGTCTGCGCGGTCTGCTACGGACGCGATCTGGCCCGCGGCACCCCGGTCAACCAGGGCGAGGCTGTCGGCGTCATCGCCGCGCAGTCGATCGGCGAGCCGGGCACCCAGCTCACCATGCGTACCTTCCACATGGGCGGTACGGCGCAGGTGGTGGATAGCTCGTTCCTTGAAGCCTCCTATGAGGGCAAGGTCGAGATCCGCAACCGCAACGTGGTGCGCAACTCCGACGGCCAGCAGATGGTCATGGGCCGCAACATGGCGGTGCTGATCCTCGACGAAGCCGGCAAGGAGCGTGCCACGCACCGCCTCACCTATGGTTCGCGCATCTTCGTGGACGATGGCGACAAGGTGAAGCGCGGCCAGCGCGTTGCCGAGTGGGATCCCTATACCCGCCCGATCCTCACCGAGATCGAGGGCAAGGTGGCGTTCGAGGATCTGGTCGACGGCATTTCCGTTCAGGAAACGGCCGACGAATCGACCGGCATCACCAAGCGCGAGGTCATCGACTGGCGTTCGACGCCACGCGGCAACGACCTCAAGCCGGCGATCGTCGTCCAGGATGCCAAGGGCAAGGTCGGCAAACTGTCGAAGGGCGGCGACGCCCGCTTCCTGCTCTCGGTCGAGGCCATTCTTTCGGTCGAGCCGGGTGCGCAGGTTCGCCCCGGCGACGTGCTGGCGCGTATCCCGATGGAAAGCGCCAAGACCAAGGACATCACCGGCGGTCTGCCGCGTGTTGCCGAACTGTTCGAGGCACGTCGTCCGAAGGATCACGCCATCATCGCCGAGATCGACGGCACGATCCGCTTCGGTCGCGACTACAAGAACAAGCGTCGCATCATCATCGAGCCACATGACTCGACGCTTGAGCCGGTCGAATACCTGATCCCGAAGGGCAAGCCGTTCCATCTCCAGGACGGCGACGTTATCGAGAAGGGCGACTACATCCTCGACGGCAATCCGGCGCCGCACGACATCCTGGCGATCAAGGGCGTGGAGGCGCTTGCGTCCTACCTCGTCAACGAGATCCAGGAGGTCTACCGCCTGCAGGGCGTGTCGATCAACGACAAGCACATCGAGGTGATCGTTCGCCAGATGCTGCAGAAGGTCGAGATCACCGTCCAGGGCGACTCGACCTACATTCCGGGCGACCACGTCGACGTGATCGAGCTGGAAGAGGTCAACGAGCGCCTGGTCGAGGACGGCAAGAAGCCGGCCGAAGGCCAGCCGGTGCTCTTGGGCATCACCAAGGCCTCGCTGCAGACGCCGTCCTTCATCTCGGCCGCCTCCTTCCAGGAGACGACCAGGGTGCTGACCGAAGCGGCGGTTGCCGGCAAGACCGACATGCTGCAGGGGCTGAAGGAAAACGTCATCGTCGGCCGGCTGATCCCGGCCGGCACCGGCGGCACGATGAGCCAGATCCGGCGCATCGCCACCTCGCGCGACGAGTTGATCATCGACGAGCGCCGCAGGGCGTCAGGCGTGGAGGTCGCCGAACCGATGCTGACCGATATGGTCAACGCCGCGCAGTAGGCGCGGCGTTACAGATCTCAGGCAACAAAGCCGTCGGGGCAACCCGGCGGCTTTTTTGTTTGTTGCGTTGAAGCGTATGTCGATGGTGACGGAATGGGAGTAATGCGATAGCCCTGCCGTTCACGGGGAGAAGGTGGCGGCAACCAGATGAGGGGCGGCGCAACGTTTGCAAGATGGTAAGGACCGGAGCGATGGTCGCTCCTTACAGCTTCAGTCGAAAAACGCTTCCACCACATTGCGCTTGCCGAGCATGAAGGCGTCGGCGACATGCTGCAGCGGGGCGAGATCGACATCGGAGACGCCGGCGCGCACGATCTCGGCGAAACGCCTGTAGAGCATCGGATATTCGGCTTCCGGCTCGTCGTGAACGACGCGGCCGTCGACCTCGAGTTTTGATCCGCCGCCCGAAAGCACCATCGCGCCCTTGTCCGTCTCGGCCAGAATGTCCCAGCTTTGCGGGCCGGTCTGGCGCCAGTCGAGCTCCATCGTCACCGGCAATCCACCAGAGGTGCGGAAGGCGATATGGGCGGCGATCGGGGCGGCGCGGTTTTCGGGAAAATCGAGAATTGCCGAGGTGATGAACATCGCCGGCAATATGTGGGTCGCGATCGACAGCGCGTTGATGCCGGGATCGAAGACGCCGAAGCCGCCTGGGGCCCAGATCCAGTCCTGATTCGGGTGCCAACGGCGCACGTCTTCCTTCCAGTTGATGGCTGCCGATCTGATCTGGGTCGAGCCGAGGAATGCACGCGCGGCTTCCACCGCCGGCGCATAGCGCGAATGCCAACTGGCGAACAGCGAGACGCCGTTCGCGACCGCTAGCGCCTTCAAATCCTCGACCTCGCTGACCGTGGCGCCGGGCGGCTTTTCCAGGAAGACATGCTTTTTCGCTTCGAGCGCGGTCCGTGCGGCATCATAGCGGAACTGCGGCGGCATGCAGAGTGATACGGCATCGAGCTCTGGCACAGCATCGAGCATCGCCTCGATGGTTGGGAAATTCGGGATGTCTTCCACCTTGCCGTGCCGGCTGGCGGCAGCGGCGAGGCGATAGGCCTGGTCCTTTGCCAAGGCCGGCAGGTGCTGGTCGCGGACGATCTTTCCCACCCCGACGATGCCGAGCTTGATGGGGTTGCTGTTCGAGGACATGGGAGACTCCGCGGATTGGATGCGCTTGGCTGTCAGCAGCGAATGGTTCTTAGCAGAGAACCGATGCCGGGCAAGTCTCGGCAGAGTCGGACATGACAGTCCCAGGCGAGGGCAGGTACAGCCGCCATTGCCTCTCGTTCAGACTGGCCCTGCTTCAGACTGGCCCTGCTTCAGGCCGGAACGTCGAAGGTGACGATCGACACTTCGCCTTCGAGCGCGCCCTGATAGGCCGACAGGTGCGGCTCTTCGTCGGGCACGCCGTCCAGGTCGCCGATCTGGTCGAGCTCCGCCTCGGCGTAACCTTCGGCCGAGAGCGATTCGAGCGCCCGGCGCACCGCCGAATCGTCGTCGGGCGCCACCAGCATGAGGTGGACGCCTTCCGGCTTGCCGCCCTTCCTTTTCCATGCCCGGCCGGTGATGATGGTGACCGGGCGCTCATCATTGTCGTTCACGGGCTGATTCCTCCGGGCGAGGGGATTTGCGCTATTCATGCCGTCTTTTTCGCATGAAGCATTGCCGCGCAACAGCCGAAAGCCGGTCACTTTCTTCCTTCCTCTTGCAAAATGACGAAAGAAAATTACATGCGTCTTTCGCATGGCTGCCAAGCCTTGGTTTCAGCGTAATATTTGGCGCTCCGGGGTTGACGGGCAACAGGCTTGCGAGTAGAAGCCGGCCAGTCAGAACCGATGTGAGGCTCTCCCTTCCGAAGCGACACGCTTTGGAGTTTGCCTCAAACAGGGTTCGTTTTACGAGCGAAAAGACATTTCCGGCGTGCATGAAGCGGCTTCCGCTTCCTCTGCCATTTGTTCGGGCAAGACCGCGAGGCGCGGTTTGTGGCCCGAACTTGCGTATGGAAATGACGCTTTGAGCGGCCCTGACCGGGCGAGACACGGAATTGAGAGACAAGAGGGTTTAATGCCTACCGTCAACCAGCTGATCCGCAAGCCGCGCATTGCGCCGGTGAAGCGCAACAAGGTCCCGGCCATGCAGCAGAACCCGCAGAAGCGGGGCGTCTGCACGCGCGTCTACACAACGACCCCGAAGAAGCCGAACTCGGCGCTGCGCAAGGTCGCCAAGATCCGCCTGACCAATGGTTTTGAAGTGATCGGCTACATCCCCGGCGAAGGCCACAACCTTCAGGAACACTCGGTGGTGATGATCCGCGGCGGCCGCGTCAAGGATCTTCCGGGCGTCCGCTACCATATCATCCGCGGCGTGCTCGACACGCAGGGTGTGAAGAACCGCAAGCAGCGCCGTTCGAAGTACGGCGCCAAGCGTCCGAAGTGACCGAAGCGTAGCCAAGGCCATCCCGGACGGCGCCAGGCGACGATCCGGGATCCAGGCCACCACGCAGAATTGAGGCAGAGAAAAAATGTCCCGTCGTCACAGTGCAGAAAAGCGTGAGATCAACCCGGACCCGAAGTTCGGTGATCTGATCGTCACCAAGTTCATGAATGCCGTCATGTATGACGGCAAGAAGTCGGTTGCCGAGACCATCGTCTACGGTGCGCTCGACCAGGTCCACTCCAAGACCAAGCAGGAGCCGGTCACCGTCTTCCATCAGGCGCTCGACAATGTCGCGCCGCATGTGGAAGTGCGTTCGCGCCGCGTTGGTGGTGCCACCTACCAGGTTCCGGTCGATGTGCGCCCCGAGCGCCGTCAGGCGCTGGCCATCCGCTGGCTGATCGCTGCGGCCCGCAACCGCAACGAGACCACTATGGTCGACCGCCTCTCCGGCGAGCTGATGGACGCGGCCAACAACCGCGGCACCGCCGTGAAGAAGCGTGAAGACACCCACAAAATGGCAGAAGCCAACCGCGCCTTCGCGCACTACCGCTGGTAAAGCGCGAACGAGACTGAAGAGGCACCTCCCATGGCCCGCGAATATAAAATCGAAGACTACCGCAATTTCGGTATCATGGCGCATATCGACGCCGGCAAGACGACGACCACCGAGCGCGTCCTCTACTACACGGGCAAGTCGCACAAGATCGGCGAAGTCCATGACGGCGCTGCCACCATGGATTGGATGGAGCAGGAGCAGGAGCGCGGCATCACCATCACGTCCGCCGCGACCACGACCTTCTGGAAGGCTCGTGACGGCAAGATGCATCGCTTCAATATCATCGACACCCCCGGCCACGTCGACTTCACCATCGAGGTCGAGCGTTCGCTGCGTGTTCTCGACGGCGCCATCGCGCTGCTCGACGCCAATGCCGGTGTCGAGCCGCAGACGGAGACCGTCTGGCGCCAGGCCGACAAGTACCGCGTGCCGCGCATGATCTTCTGCAACAAGATGGACAAGATCGGCGCCGATTTTTACCGTTCGGTCGAGATGATCGGCTCGCGCCTCGGCGCGCATGCCGTCGTCATGCAGCTGCCGATCGGTGCCGAGACCGAATTCAAGGGTGTCGTCGACCTCGTCGAGATGAACGCGCTGGTCTGGCGTGACGAAACGCTGGGCGCTGCCTGGGACGTCGTCGAGATCCCGGATGACCTCAAGGCTCGTGCGGAAGAATACCGCGAGAAGATGATCGAGGCTGCCGTCGAAATGGACGAGACGGCGCTTGAGAATTACCTCGAAGGCAAGATGCCGAGCAATGACGAGATCCGCGCGCTGATCCGCAAGGGCACCATCGCGGTGAAGTTCTATCCGATGTTCTGTGGCTCGGCCTTCAAGAACAAAGGCGTGCAGCCGCTGCTCGATGCCGTCGTCGAATATCTGCCGTCGCCGGCCGATGTTCCGGCCATCAAGGGCGTCGACGCCAAGACCGATGCCGAGATCGAGCGTCATGCCGACGACAACGAGCCGCTGTCGATGCTCGCCTTCAAGATCATGAACGACCCGTTCGTCGGTTCGCTCACCTTTGCCCGCATCTATTCGGGCAAGCTCACCAAGGGCATCTCGGTCGACAACACAGTCAAGGGCAAGAAAGAGCGCATCGGCCGCATGCTGCAGATGCATGCGAACTCGCGCGCCGACGTCGAAGAGGCTTTCGCCGGCGACATCGTCGCACTGGCCGGCCTCAAGGACACGACCACCGGCGACACGCTCAGTGATCCGCTGCATCCGGTCATCCTCGAGCGCATGGAATTCCCCGATCCGGTCATCCAGATCGCCATTGAGCCGAAGACCAAGAACGACCAGGAAAAGATGGGCCTCGCCCTTCACCGCCTGGCCGCCGAGGATCCGTCCTTCCGCGTCAAGACCGACGAGGAAAGCGGCCAGACGATCATTTCCGGCATGGGCGAACTTCACCTCGACATCATCGTCGACCGCATGCGTCGCGAGTTCAAGGTCGAGGCCAATGTCGGCGCGCCGCAGGTGGCCTATCGCGAGACGATTACCCGCAGCCAAGAACAGGACTACACGCACAAGAAGCAGACCGGCGGTACCGGTCAGTTCGCCCGCGTCAAGATCCTTTTCGAGCCGAATCCGGAAAGCAGCGAATTCCAGTTCGAAACCAAGATCGTCGGCGGCGCTGTGCCGAAGGAATACATCCCGGGTGTCGAAAAGGGCATCAACAGCGTCATGACCTCGGGTCCGTTCGCGGGCTTCCCGATGATCGGCGTCAAGGCGACGCTGATCGACGGTGCTTACCACGACGTCGACTCCAGCGTTCTGGCCTTCGAAATCGCTGGCCGTGCCTGCTTCCGTGAAGCGGCGCCCAGGCTTGGCGTGCAGTTGCTCGAGCCGATCATGAAGGTCGAAGTGGTGACGCCGGAAGATTACGTCGGCAGCGTCATCGGCGACCTGAACGGCCGCCGCGGCCAGATCCAGGGCCAGGAGGCCCGTGGCGTGGCAGTGGTCATCAACGCGATGGTGCCGCTCGCCAACATGTTCAAATACGTCGACAATTTGCGCTCGATGAGCCAGGGCCGCGCGGCCTACACGATGCAGTTCGATCACTACGAGCCGGTGCCGACCGCGGTCGCTCAGGAAGTCCAGAAGAAATACGCGTAACCCGGGCGGGTTGCAGCGCTAACTTAATTCAAAGCCCGCACGGGCGAGCAGGAATGGAGACATCACATGGCAAAAGGTAAATTCGAGCGTACAAAGCCTCATGTGAACATTGGCACGATTGGCCACGTCGATCATGGCAAGACGTCGTTGACGGCGGCGATCACCAAGTATTTTGGCGAATACAAGCGCTACGACCAGATTGATGCGGCGCCTGAGGAGAAGGCGCGCGGCATCACCATCTCGACGGCTCATGTCGAATACGAGACGGCTGCCCGCCACTACGCCCATGTCGACTGCCCCGGCCACGCCGACTATGTGAAGAACATGATCACCGGCGCTGCGCAGATGGACGGCGCGATCCTGGTTGTGTCGGCCGCCGACGGCCCGATGCCGCAGACCCGCGAGCACATCCTGCTGGCCCGTCAGGTCGGCGTGCCGTCGATCGTGGTGTTTTTGAACAAGGTCGACCAAGTCGACGACGCCGAGCTGCTCGAGCTGGTCGAGCTCGAGGTGCGTGAGCTGTTGACCAAGAACGAGTTCCCCGGCGACGACATTCCGATCGTCAAGGGCTCGGCGCTTGCGGCTCTGGAAGATTCCGACAAGAAGATCGGCGAGGACGCGATCCGCGAATTGATGGCTGCGGTCGACGACTACATCCCGACGCCGGTTCGTCCGCTGGACAAGCCGTTCCTGATGCCGATCGAGGACGTGTTCTCGATCTCGGGCCGCGGCACGGTTGTGACCGGTCGCGTCGAGCGCGGCGTGGTCAAGGTCGGCGAGGAGCTGGAGATCATCGGCATCCGTCCGACGACCAAGACGACCTGCACCGGCGTCGAGATGTTCCGCAAGCTGCTCGACCAGGGCCAGGCCGGCGACAACATCGGCGCGCTGCTGCGCGGTGTCGACCGTGAAGGTGTCGAGCGCGGCCAGGTTCTGGCCAAGCCGGGCACGGTCAAGCCGCACAAGAAGTTCGTGGCCGAAGCCTACATCCTGACCAAGGACGAAGGTGGCCGTCACACGCCGTTCTTCACCAACTACCGGCCGCAGTTCTATTTCCGCACGACCGACGTGACCGGCATCGTGTCGCTGCCGGAAGGCACCGAGATGGTGATGCCGGGCGACAACATCACGGTCGATGTCGAGCTGATCGTGCCGATCGCCATGGAAGAGAAGCTGCGCTTCGCCATCCGTGAAGGCGGCCGCACCGTCGGTGCCGGCATCGTCGTCACCATCAAAGAGTAATT
>NZ_RZTA01000008.1:0-17266 GCF_004023115.1 Mesorhizobium sp. M6A.T.Cr.TU.017.01.1.1 | reverse complement strand
GGCGACAACATCACGGTCGATGTCGAGCTGATCGTGCCGATCGCCATGGAAGAGAAGCTGCGCTTCGCCATCCGTGAAGGCGGCCGCACCGTCGGTGCCGGCATCGTCGTCACCATCAAAGAGTAATTTGGACTTAAACCGATCTGTCGCGGGCGCTGCCCGCGCCGCGCCAGAACAAGGAAGTGACGCATGAACGGACAGAATATCCGCATCCGCCTGAAGGCGTTTGATCACCGGGTGCTTGACGCCTCGACGCGGGAAATCGTGTCGACGGCCAAGCGCACCGGCGCCAACGTCCGCGGCCCCATTCCGCTGCCGACGCGGATCGAAAAGTTCACGGTCAACCGGTCGCCTCACGTCGACAAGAAGAGCCGCGAGCAGTTCGAGATGCGCACGCACAAGCGTCTGCTCGATATCGTTGACCCGACCCCGCAGACGGTCGACGCTTTGATGAAGCTCGATCTTGCCGCCGGTGTCGACGTCGAGATCAAGCTCTAAGGAACCAGAGGGGCGGGGCGACCCGGAACTCTGAAGGAACAAGAGGCGTGGAGGGGCGACAGCCCCGACAGGGAACTCTAAAGGAATTGAACCGATGCGTTCAGGTGTGATTGCAAAGAAGGTGGGAATGACCCGCATCTACAACGATGCCGGGGAACATGTTCCCGTCACTGTTCTCCAGATGGAGAACTGCCAGGTCGTGGCGCAGCGCACGCAGGAGAAGAACGGCTATACCGCCGTCCAGCTCGGCGTTGGCCTTGCCAAGGTGAAGAACACGTCGAAGGCGATGCGCGGCCATTTCGCGACGGCTTCCGTCGAGCCGAAGGCCAAGGTTGCCGAATTCCGTGTCTCCGCCGACAACATGATCGATGTCGGCGCCGAGATCACCGTCGATCATTTCGTCGCCGGCCAGAAGGTCGATGTGACGGGAACCACGATCGGCAAGGGTTTCCAGGGCGTTATCAAGCGGCACCACATGGGCGGTGGCCGCGCGACCCACGGCAACTCGGTCTCGCACCGCACGCACGGCTCGACCGGCCAGCGCCAGGATCCGGGCAAGGTGTTCAAGGGCAAGCATATGGCTGGCCACATGGGTGACACCCGCGTCACAACGCAGAATGTCGAGGTCGTCTCGACCGATGCCGATCGCGGTCTGATCCTGATCCGCGGCGCGGTTCCTGGTTCGAAGGGTGCCTGGATCCTGGTCCGCGACGCGGCCAAGGTTGCGCTGCCGGCCAATGCGCCGAAGCCCGCCGCAATCCGCGCCATTGCGACCAATGATGGCGCCAAGAACGATGCCCCGGCCACCGTAGATGCCCCGGCCACAGAGGGAGCGGAATAATGGACCTCAAGATCACAACGCTTGGCGGCAAGGACGCCGGCAAGGTGAAACTCTCCGAGGAGATTTTCGGCCTTGATCCGCGCGAGGACATTCTGCAGCGCGTCGTGCGCTGGCAGCTTGCCAAGAAGCAGCAGGGCACGCACAAGACCAAGGGTCGCGCCGAGATCGCTCGGACCGGCGCCAAGATGTACAAGCAGAAGGGTACGGGCCGCGCCCGCCACCATTCGGCACGCGCTCCGCAGTTCCGCGGCGGCGGCAAGGCCCACGGTCCGGTCGTCCGCAGCCACGAGCACGATTTGCCGAAGAAGGTGCGTGCGCTGGGCCTCAAGCATGCTCTTTCGGCCAAGGCCAAGAGCGCATCGCTCATCATTATCGACGAGTTGATGATGACTGAGGCCAAGACCAAGGCGCTGATCGCGAATTTCGCGACGCTGGGCCTGTCCAACGCCCTGCTGATCGGCGGCGCCGAGCTCGACAAGAACTTCAAGCTGGCGGCGACGAACATCCCGAACATCGACGTGCTGCCCATCCAGGGCATCAACGTCTACGACATTCTGCGCCGCGGCACGCTGGTCCTCTCGAAGGCCGCCGTCGAGGCTCTCGAGGAGCGCTTCAAATGACCGACCTTCGTCACTACGACGTGATCGTCTCGCCGGCGATCACCGAAAAGTCGACCATGGCTTCCGAGCAGAACCAGGTCGTCTTCAACGTCGCCAAGAAGGCGTCGAAGCCGGAAATCAAGGCCGCCGTCGAAGCGCTGTTCGGCGTCAAGGTGATGGCCGTGAACACGCTTGTCCGCAAGGGCAAGATCAAGCGCTTCCGCGGCACGATCGGCCGCCAGAGCGACGTCAAGAAGGCGATTGTGACGCTGGCCGACGGCCAGTCGATCGACGTCGCGACGGGTCTCTGAGCAAGACCGCGAGGACAACAAACATGGCACTGAAAAAATTCAACCCGATAACGCCGAGCACCCGCCAGCTGGTCATCGTCGATCGCTCGGGCCTCTACAAGGGCAAGCCCGTCAAGGGCCTGACCGAAGGCCTGACCAAGTCGGGCGGCCGCAACAATTACGGCCGCATCACGGCCCGCTTCATCGGCGGCGGTCACAAGCGCACGTACCGCATCATCGACTTCAAGCGCCGCAAGTTCGACGTTGTCGGCACGGTCGAGCGTATTGAATACGATCCGAACCGCAGCGCCTTCATCGCGCTGATCAAGTATGACGATGGCGAGCTGTCCTACATCATCGCTCCGCAGCGCCTTGCTGCCGGCGACAAGATCGTGGCTGGCGAAGCGGTCGACGTGAAGCCGGGCAATGCGATGCCGCTGGCCTCGATGCCGGTCGGCACGATCGTCCACAACATCGAGCTGAAGCCGGGCAAGGGCGCCCAGGTTGCCCGTTCGGCTGGCGGCTACGCCCAACTCGTCGGCCGTGACCAGGGCATGGCGATCCTGCGCTTGAACTCAGGCGAGCAGCGTGTCGTCCACGGCTCGTGCATGGCCACTGTCGGCGCCGTATCCAACCCGGACCACGGCAACATCAATGACGGCAAGGCAGGCCGCACGGTGTGGCGGGGAAAACGTCCGCACAACCGCGGCGTGACCATGAACCCGGTCGACCATCCGCATGGCGGCGGCGAAGGCCGCACCTCGGGTGGCCGCCATCCGGTTTCGCCTTGGGGCAAGCCGACCAAGGGCAAGAAGACGCGGTCCAATAAGGCGACCGACAAGTTCATCCTGCGCTCGCGCCATCAGCGCAAGAGCTAAGAAGAGGTAACGCCAAGTGACTCGTTCGATTTGGAAAGGCCCCTTCATTGACGGCTACCTTCTCAAGAAGGTGGACAAGGTTCGTGAAGGTGGTCGCAATGAGGTGATCAAGATGTGGAGCCGTCGCTCCACCATCCTGCCGCAGTTCGTCGGCTTCACCTTCGGTGTCTACAACGGCCAGAAGCACGTTCCCGTTTCGGTGAACGAGGACATGGTCGGCCACAAGTTCGGTGAATTCGCTCCGACCCGGACCTATTACGGTCATGGCGCGGATAAGAAGGCGAAGAGGAAATAATCATGGGCAAGGCCAAAGCTCCGCGCAGGCTTGCTGACAACGAAGCGCGCGCCGTGTTGCGCACGATCCGTATCAGCCCGCAGAAGCTGAACCTCGTTGCCGCGCTGATCCGCGGCAAGAAGGTCGCGACAGCGCTTTCCGATCTCGAATTCTCGGCCAAGCGGATTTCCGGCACGGTCAAGAAGACGCTGGAATCGGCGATCGCCAACGCGGAAAACAACCACGACCTCGACGTCGATGCGCTGATCGTGGCGGAAGCCTATGTCGGCAAGTCGATCGTCATGAAGCGGTTCCATGCCCGTGGCCGTGGTCGCGCCAGCCGTATCGAGAAGCCGTTCTCGCACCTCACGATCGTCGTTCGTGAAGTCGAAGAAAAAGGGGAGGCCGCATAATGGGCCAGAAAGTCAATCCGATCGGTCTGCGTCTCGGCATCAACCGCACCTGGGATTCGCGCTGGTTCGCGAACACCGGCGAGTACGGCAAGCTGCTGCATGAGGACATCAAGATCCGCAAGTATCTTGAGAAGGAACTCAAGCAGGCTGCGATTTCGAAGGTCGTGATCGAGCGTCCGCACAAGAAGTGCCGCGTCACCATCCATGCGGCGCGTCCCGGTCTGATCATCGGCAAGAAGGGCGCCGACATCGAAAAGCTTCGCAAGAAGCTGATGGAGATGACGAAGTCTGAGACGCATTTGAACATCGTCGAGGTGCGCAAGCCCGAGATTGACGCGACGCTGGTCGCCCAGTCGATCGCCCAGCAGCTCGAGCGCCGCATCGCGTTCCGCCGCGCCATGAAGCGCGCCGTGCAGTCTGCGATGCGCCTCGGTGCCGAAGGCATCCGCATCAACTGCGCAGGCCGTCTCGGCGGCGCCGAGATCGCGCGCATGGAATGGTACCGCGAAGGTCGCGTGCCGCTGCATACGCTGCGCGCCGACGTCGACTACGGCACGGCCGAGGCGCACACCGCTTACGGCATCTGCGGCGTCAAGGTCTGGGTGTTCAAGGGCGAAATCCTCGAGCACGACCCGATGGCTTCGGAGCGCCGCGCGACCGAGGGCGATCATGCGCATGGCGGTGGTGGTGAGCGCGAACGCGGTCGCCGTCGCGAAAACGCCTGAGACAGTTGAGAATTTGGAGTTAGAACGATGCTGCAGCCAAAGCGCACAAAGTTCCGCAAGCAGTTCAAGGGTCGTATCCATGGTGCCGCAAAGGGTGGCACCAATCTGGATTTCGGCGGTTTCGGGCTGAAGGCGCTTGAGCCGAACCGCGTCACCGCGCGTGAGATCGAGGCGGCCCGCCGCGCGATCACTCGTGAGATGAAGCGCGCCGGCCGCGTCTGGATCCGTATCTTTCCGGACGTGCCGGTGACGTCGAAGCCGACCGAAGTCCGCATGGGCAAGGGCAAGGGCGCGGTCGATTACTGGGCGGCGCGCGTCAAGCCCGGCCGTATCATGTTCGAGATCGACGGCGTCAATGAGGAAACCGCCCGTGAGGCGCTGCGTCTCGGCGCGGCCAAGCTCTCGGTCAGGACGCGCTTCGTACAGCGCATCGCAGAATAAGGACGGGCTGATCATGAAAGCCGAAGACATCCGGACCAAGACCCAGGACCAGCTGACCGACGATCTGGCCAGCCTGAAGAAGGAGCAGTTCAACCTGCGCTTCCAGAAGGCCACCGGCCAGCTCGAGAAGACCGCGCGCGTGAGGCAGGTCCGCAAGGACATTGCGCGTATCAAGACCATCGCTGCGGAAAAATCCGCGGCTAAGAAGGCTTAAGGACGAAAACCATGCCAAAGCGCATTCTGCAGGGCACCGTCGTCAGCGACAAGAACGAGAAGACGGTTGTCGTCAAGGTCGAACGGCGCTTCACGCATCCCGTGATGAAGAAGACCGTGCGCATGACCAAGAAGTACAAGGCGCACGACGAGAACAACGCCCACAAGGTCGGCGATCAGGTGTTCATCCAGGAATCGAAGCCGATTTCCAAGGACAAGCGCTGGACCGTAGTGTCTTCGGACCAGGCGTAAACAACGAATTTTGGACAGACCGGGGAGGGGCTTTGAGCCCGTCCCGTTAGAAGAGAAGAAGGCGGCCAGTCATGATTCAGATGCAAACAAACCTCGACGTCGCGGATAATTCCGGCGCTCGTCGTGTCATGTGCATCAAGGTGCTGGGCGGCTCGAAGCGGAAATACGCTTCCGTGGGCGACATCATCGTGGTGTCGATCAAGGAAGCCATCCCGCGCGGCCGCGTCAAGAAGGGCGATGTGATGAAGGCGGTCGTGGTTCGCACGGCCAAGGACATCCGCCGCCCGGACGGCAGCGTGATCCGTTTCGACAAGAACGCGGCCGTTCTCGTCGACAACAAGAAAGAGCCAATCGGCACGCGTATCTTCGGACCGGTTCCGCGCGAACTCCGCGCCAAGAACCACATGAAGATCATCTCGCTCGCGCCTGAAGTGCTGTAAGGAGCCGGACCAATGCAGAAGATTAGAAAAGGCGACAAGGTCGTCGTGCTGGCCGGCAAGGACAAGGGCCGTTCGGGCGAAGTCCTCTCGGTACAGCCGAAGGAAGACACCGCGCTGGTGCGCGGCGTCAACATGATCCGTCGTCACCAGAAGCAGTCCCAGTCCCAAGAGGGCGGGATCATCACCAAGGAAGCGCCGATCCAGCTGTCGAACATCGCGCTGGCCGACCCCAAGGATGGCAAGCCGACCCGCGTCGGTTTCATCTTCCAGAAGGACGGCAAGAAGGTGCGCGTCGCCAAGCGCTCGGGAGAAGTCATCAATGGCTAAGTCTCAAACCAAGCAGGCGACTGCTCAGAACACGCCGCGCCTCAAGCAGGTCTACAACGAGACCATTCGCAAGGCGCTGCAGGAGCAGTTCGGCTACGAGAACGAGATGCAGGTTCCGCGCATCGACAAGATCGTGCTGAACATGGGCGTCGGCGAAGCCACCGGCGATTCGAAGAAGCCTTCGATCGCTGCGGAAGATCTTGCGATGATCGCCGGCCAGAAGGCCGTCGTCACCCACGCCCGCAATTCGATCGCCGGCTTCAAGGTCCGCGAAAAGATGCCGATCGGCGCCAAGGTCACGCTGCGCAAGGAACGCATGTACGAGTTCCTCGACCGCCTCGTGAACATCGCGCTGCCGCGCGTCCGCGACTTCCGCGGGCTCAATCCGAAGAGCTTCGATGGCCGTGGCAACTATGCCATGGGCATCAAGGAACACATCGTGTTCCCGGAGATCAACTACGACAAGGTTGATCAGATCTGGGGCATGGACGTCATCGTTTGTACGACTGCGAAGACGGACGACGAAGCCAGGGCATTGCTCAAGGCCTTCAACTTCCCCTTCCGCCAGTAACGGCAGCGAGAAAAGGAAAAAATCTGAAATGGCAAAGACCAGCTCAGTCGAGAAGAACAACAGGCGCCGCAAGCTTGTGGACCAGTACGCTGCCAAGCGTAAGGCCCTCAAGGCGATCATCATGGATCAGTCCAAGCCGATGGAAGAGCGCTTCCGCGCTCAGCTGAAGCTTGCGGCACTGCCGCGCAACTCGGCCAAGATCCGCATCCGCAACCGCTGCGAAGTCACCGGACGTCCGCGTGCCTACTATCGCAAGCTCAAAGTATCGCGCATCGCGCTTCGGGATCTCGGCAATAACGGCCAGATCCCGGGCCTGGTCAAGTCGAGCTGGTAAGGAGGACATAACATGTCATTGAGCGATCCTCTCGGCGATATGCTGACCCGCATCCGCAACGCCTATGGCCGCAAGAAGTCGAGCGTTTCGACGCCGGCTTCGCGCCTGCGTACCCGCGTCCTCGACGTGCTGAAGGCGGAAGGCTATATCCGCGACTACAGCCAGACCGACTTCGACAACGGCAAGTCCGAAATCGAGATCGAGCTGAAGTATTTCGACGGTGCGCCGGTCGTGCGCGAAATCGCCCGCGTCTCGAAGCCGGGCCGTCGCGTCTACGTTTCGGCGAAGTCGATCCCGCACGTCGCCAACGGCCTCGGCATCGCCATCCTTTCGACGCCGAAGGGCGTGATGGCCGACCACGAAGCGCGTGAACAGAATGTCGGCGGGGAAATCCTCTGCCAGATCTTCTGATCTGGCAGCGAGATCCCGAAAAGTGGTTACCGGTTTTCGGGCAAGATCTCGCTCGAAAATAGAGACCTGAAACAAGAGAAGTGACGAGGACAACAAAATGTCTCGTATTGGAAAGAAACCCGTTTCGCTGCCGCAGGGCGTGACCGCGACCGTTGACGGCCAGACCGTCACGGCGAAGGGCCCCAAGGGTGAGCTGAAGTTCGTGGTGAACGACGAAGTGCTGGTCAAGATGGAAGGCAGCGAGATCGCTGTCCAGCCGCGCGACCAGACCAAGACCGCCCGCTCCAAATGGGGTATGTCGCGCACGCAGATCGTCAATATCCTGCAGGGCGTCAAGGACGGCTTCGAAAAGAAGCTCGAGATCACCGGCGTCGGCTATCGCGCCGCCATGCAGGGCAAGAACCTGCAGCTTGCGCTCGGCTTCAGCCATGACGTCGTCTACGAAACGCCGCAGGACATCACGATCACCGTGCCGAAGCCGACGGAAATCACCGTGACCGGCATCGACAAGCAGAAGGTCGGCCAGGTTGCTGCCGAGATCCGCGAATATCGCGGTCCCGAGCCGTACAAGGGCAAGGGTGTTCGTTACGCTGGCGAGAAGATCGTCCGCAAGGAAGGCAAGAAGAAGTAATTTCAACGCCGCGGGGAGCGGTCGCGGGAGGCTTGTCCTACCGCACAGGGTTGCCCCCGTTTTTTGAAGGCAAGGAACTGATATCATGGGCTCGAAAGAATCCACCCAACGCCGCGCTCAGCGCGTCCGCCGCCAGATCAAGAAGGTCGCAGGCGAGCGTCCGCGCCTGTCGGTCCACCGCACGTCGAAGAACATCTACGTGCAGGTCATCGACGACGCCAAGGGCCACACCATCGCTGCCGCCTCGACGCTGGAGAAGGACCTCAAGGGTTCGCTCAAGACCGGTGCCGACACTGCCGCCGCAGTGGCAATCGGCAAGTTGATTGCCGAGCGCGCTTCGAAGGCCGGCGTCAAGGAAGTTGTCTTCGACCGCGGACCGTACATCTATCACGGCCGCGTCAAGGCACTGGCCGAGGCTGCCCGTGAAGGCGGCTTGAGCTTCTAAAAAGTTTCGCCCCCGGCAACCCCACAGAGGGAACCGGATATCATCATCAACCGTGCTTCCGGAAAAAAACAAGGAACAGGATATGGCACAGGAACGTAGGGATGGCGGCCGCGGCCGTGATCGCGAAGAGCGCGACGACGGCATGGTGGACAAGCTCGTCCACATCAACCGCGTCGCCAAGGTCGTCAAGGGCGGCCGGCGCTTCGGCTTTGCAGCACTCGTCGTCGTCGGCGACCAGAAGGGCCGCGTCGGCTTCGGTCATGGCAAGGCGCGCGAAGTGCCTGAGGCGATCCGCAAGGCGACCGAATCGGCCAAGCGCGACATGATCTTCGTGCCGCTGCGCTCGGGCCGTACGCTGCACCACGACGTCGAGGGACGTTGGGGAGCCGGACGCGTTCTGCTGCGCGCTGCCAAGCAGGGTACCGGCATCATCGCCGGCGGGCCGATGCGCGCCGTCTTCGAGACGCTAGGCATGCATGACGTGGTTGCCAAGTCGATGGGTTCGTCGAACCCGTACAACATGGTTCGCGCCACCTTCGACGCGCTGAAGAGCCAGATGCATCCCAAAGATGTGGCCGCTGCGCGCGGCATCAAGTATTCGACCCTTCAGGCCCGCCGCGGCACCGCCGTTGCGGCCGAAGAATAGTCGATCTGACCAGGGATTTTGACCATGGCCAAGAAAGCAACCAAGACCATCACCGTCGAGCAGATCGGTTCGCCGATCCGCCGGCCGAAGGAGCAGCGCGCGACGCTGGTCGGCCTCGGCCTCAACAAGATGCACAAGCAGCGCACGCTGGAGGACACCCCCTCCGTGCGCGGCATGATCGCTGCCGTCCAGCATCTCGTCCGCGTCGTGGACGAGGGCTGAGCCAGAGCGCAGGAGAACTCAGATGAAACTCAACGATCTGCGTGACAAGGACGGCGCGACGCATTCCAAGAAGCGTCTCGGCCGCGGCATCGGTTCCGGCTCGGGCAAGACCGCCGGTCGCGGCGTCAAGGGTCAGAAGGCGCGCTCCGGCGTCGCCATCAACGGCTTCGAGGGCGGCCAGATGCCGCTCTACCGGCGTCTGCCGAAGCGTGGCTTCAACAACATCTTCGCCAAGAGCTTCACTGTCGTGTCGCTGGCCCGCATCCAGGCCGCGCTCGACGCCAAGAAGCTCGACGCCAAGACGACTGTGACGGCCGAAGCGCTGGTCGCTGCCGGCGTCATTCGCCGCGTCAAGGACGGCGTGCGCATCCTCTCCGACGGCGACATCAAGTCGAAACTCGCCTTCGACGTGGCCGGCGCCTCCAAGGCTGCCATCGAGAAGATCGAAAAGGCCGGCGGTTCGGTGAAGCTGCCGGAAAAGGCAGCCGCCGAGTAACGTCGATTTGAAGCGCGATCGGCAAGAGTGGGATACGTTTCGCTTTTGATTGCGCTTTGATCCGACCAATATGGCGGCCGCGTCAACGCGGCCGCTTGCATGTTTGCAGTCCGGAGCTTATCTCGTGAGCTTCGGTGACACGCGCCGCCTGAGTTGCGGGCCATCGAGCGTGACCAAGCGGAGAATCAGGCATGGCTTCGGCTGCTGAACAACTAGCCTCGAATCTGAATTTCTCGGCCTTCGCCAAGGCGGAGGATCTGAAGAAGCGCATCTGGTTCACCATCGGTGCGCTGCTCGTCTACCGCCTCGGCACCTATATCCCGCTGCCCGGCATCAATCCCGACGCTTTCGCCCAGGCCTTCTCGTCGCAGAGCAAGGGCGTGCTCGGCATGTTCAACATGTTCGCCGGCGGCGCCGTGGAGCGCATGGCGATCTTTGCCCTCGGCATCATGCCCTATATCTCCGCTTCCATCATCATGCAGCTGATGACCTCCGTCATCCCGTCGCTGGAAGCGCTGAAGAAGGAAGGCGAGCAGGGCCGCAAGGTCATCAACCAGTACACGCGCTACGGCACCGTGCTTTTAGCGCTGGTCCAGGCCTATGGCATTTCGGTCGGACTGGAAGGCGGCAACGGCATCGTCAGCGATCCAGGCATGTTCTTCCGCGTCTCGACGGTCATCACGCTGGTCGGCGGCACCATGTTCCTGATGTGGCTCGGCGAGCAGATCACCGCCCGCGGCATCGGCAACGGCATTTCGCTGATCATCTTTTCCGGCATCGTCGCCGGCCTGCCGCAAGCCATCTCCGGTACGCTGGAACTTGGCCGCACCGGCGCGCTGTCGACCGGCCTGATCCTGGCGATCATCGTTCTCGCCGTCGTCGTCATCGCGCTGATCGTGTTCTTCGAGCGCGCCCAGCGGCGCTTGCTGATCCAGTATCCGAAGCGCCAGGTCGGCAACCGCATGTTCCAGGGCGACACTTCGCACCTGCCGCTCAAGCTCAATACGGCCGGCGTCATTCCGCCGATCTTCGCCTCTTCGCTGCTGTTGCTGCCGGCGACGGTCGCAGGCTTCTCGCAGACCACCAACATGCCAGCCTGGGCCAGCACCGTGCTCGCGGCACTCGGCCATGGCCAGCCGCTCTACATGGCGTTCTATGCGGCGATGATCGTGTTTTTCGCCTTCTTCTATACGGCGATCGTCTTCAACCCGAAGGACACCGCCGACCAGCTCAAGAAGCATTCGGGTTTCATTCCGGGCTACCGTCCGGGCGAGCGCACGGCCGATTACATCGACTATGTTCTCACCCGCATCACCGTCGTCGGCGCCATCTATCTGGTGCTGGTGTGTCTGCTGCCCGAGTTCCTGATTTCAGCGACTGGCGTACCATTCTACCTCGGTGGCACATCGCTTCTGATCGTGGTCAGTGTAACGCTCGATACGGTGGCGCAGATTCAGGGTCACCTGATCGCGCATCAGTATGAGGGCCTGATCAAGAAGTCGAAGCTGCGCGGGGGGAAAAAGGCCAGATGAGGTTGATATTGCTTGGACCGCCAGGGGCGGGCAAGGGGACGCAAGCACAAAGACTGGTAGAAAAATACGGCATACCCCAACTCTCCACGGGCGATATGCTGCGCGCTGCTGTCCAGGCCGGCACCGATGTCGGCAAACGCGCCAAGGCGGTGATGGACGCGGGCGAACTGGTCTCCGACGCCATCGTCAACGCCATCGTGGCCGAGCGGATCGATCAGGCCGATTGCGCCGGGGGATTCATCCTTGACGGATACCCGCGAACCTTGGTGCAAGCGGACGCGGTTGAATCGATGCTCTCGGATCGCGGCCTCACGCTCGACGCTGTCATCGAACTCGTCGTCGACGACAAGGCACTGGTTGGTCGAATCGGCAAGCGCGCCGAACAGGCCAAGGCCGCGGGTCTGCCGGTACGCAAAGACGACAATCCGGCGGTGTTCGAAGAGCGCCTGAGGGAGTACTACAAGAAAACGTCGCCGCTGATCGGCTACTACTATGCCAAGGGCAAGCTGAGAGGTGTCGACGGAATGGCCGACATTGATGCGGTGACGCAACAGATCGAAGTGGTGCTCGCGGCCGCGACCCAAGGGGCGGCAAACGGAAAATAAACGATTACGCTTGACTGGAGCGGCTCGCTGGGGTATGGCGGCCCGTCTTCCTATCAGGCATGAGGCTTGCTTGCCCGCAAGGGCAAGGCAGCCGCTTTGAACTGGAAACTCCCGCATGGGCCGGCCTCCACCGGACGCGGGGCAACTTTGATAGCGCCGGCTTGTCCGGCCCACATGGAGAAGAGAAGAACATGGCTCGTATAGCTGGCGTTAACATTCCGACCAACAAGCGCGTCGTCATTGCGCTTCAGTACATTCACGGCATTGGCAAGAACTTCGCCCAGGAGATCGTCGACAAGGTCGGCATCCCGGCCGAGCGCCGCGTCAACCAGCTGACCGACGCGGAAGTGCTGCAGATCCGCGAGACGATCGACCGCGACTATCAGGTCGAGGGCGATCTGCGCCGCGAAGTGTCGATGAACATCAAGCGGCTCATGGACCTCGGCTGCTATCGCGGCCTGCGTCATCGCCGCTCGCTGCCGGTTCGCGGCCAGCGCACGCACACCAATGCGCGCACCCGCAAGGGCCCGGCCAAGTCGATCGCCGGCAAGAAGAAGTAATTTAGGGGAATATGGGAGTAGGGCAGTAAGGCAGTATGTAATGCGGCGCGGTTCGTCTGCGGCCAGACATACTCCCTACTGCCCTATTCCCCTACTCCCTTAGCAAGGTGGAGCCGCTGGCATTACGGCGGTGTAGAGATCAACTGAAAGGACCATCATGGCCAAGGAAGCCACACGTGTTCGCCGTCGCGAACGCAAGAATATCTCGTCGGGCGTTGCCCACGTCAACTCGACCTTCAACAACACGATGATCACCATCACCGACGCGCAGGGCAATTCGATTGCCTGGTCGTCGGCGGGAGCCCAGGGCTTCAAGGGGTCTCGCAAGTCGACGCCGTTCGCTGCCCAGATGGCTGCCGAAGACGTCGCCAAGAAGGCCCAGGAACACGGCATGCGCATGCTCGAGGTCGAGGTCTGCGGACCCGGCTCCGGTCGTGAATCGGCGCTGCGCGCGCTGCAGGCAGCCGGCTTCACCATCACCTCGATCCGTGATGTGACGCCGATCCCGCACAATGGCTGCCGCCCGCGCAAGAAGCGCCGCGTCTAAAGCATGTCGCCCAAAAGTGCGCAGCGGTTTTGGGGCAACGACATGCATAAAAACAGAGACCTAAAGCGCGACGCGCTTTAGGAAATTACCGAACGCCGCGCGAACGCCCAGTTGCGTTCCTCCACGGCATTCCAGGTCGCCCGCCACGATTGGATGGTGGCGGGTCAACGGAAGGAAAGTATTATGATCCAGAAAAATTGGCAGGAACTGATCAAGCCGAACAAGATCGAGTTTTCGTCGAAGAAGAAGACGCTGACCACGCTGGTCGCCGAGCCGCTCGAGCGCGGCTTTGGTCTTACCCTCGGCAATGCGCTGCGTCGCGTGCTTCTGTCTTCGTTGCGTGGCGCGGCTGTGACCGCCGTGCAGATCGACGGCGTTCTGCATGAATTCTCGTCCATCGCCGGCGTGCGCGAGGACGTGACCGACATCGTCTTGAACATCAAGGAAATCGCCATCCGCATGGAAGGCGACGGCCCCAAGCGCATGGTCGTGCGCAAGCAGGGACCGGGCGCCGTTCTCGCCGGCGACATCCAGACGGTCGGCGACGTCGAGATCCTCAACCCCGACCACGTCATCTGCACGCTGGACGAAGGCGCTGAAATCCGCATGGAGTTCACCGTCGATACCGGCAAGGGCTACGTTCCGGCCGACCGCAATCGCGCCGAAGACGCGCCGATCGGCCTCATCCCGGTCGACAGCCTCTACTCGCCGGTCAAGAAGGTTTCCTACAAGGTCGAGAACACCCGCGAGGGCCAGGTTCTCGACTATGACAAGCTGACCATGACGATCGACACCGACGGTTCGATCTCGGGCGAGGACGCGGTGGCTTTCGCCGCTCGCATCCTGCAGGATCAGCTTGGCCTGTTCGTCAATTTCGACGAGCCGCAGAAGGAAGTCGCCGCCGAGCAGGTGACCGAGCTTGCCTTCAACCCGGCGCTGCTCAAGAAGGTCGACGAGCTCGAGCTTTCGGTGCGTTCGGCCAACTGCCTGAAGAACGACAACATCGTCTATATCGGCGACCTGATCCAGAAGACCGAAGCCGAGATGCTGCGCACCCCGAACTTCGGCCGCAAGTCGCTGAACGAGATCAAGGAAGTCTTGGCGGCGATGGGCCTGCACCTCGGCATGGAAGTGCCGGATTGGCCGCCGGAAAACATCGAAGACCTCGCCAAGCGTTACGAAGATCAATATTGAGCATGATCCCGAAAAGTTGCAGACTTTTCGGGCAAGATCATGCGGCTAACCAACTGAGGCTGTGGCCTCTTGAACCCGGAATGAAGGAGAAGAGCCATGCGCCACGGATTTAAAGGCCGCCGGTTCGCCCGCAGCATAAGCCATCGCAAATCGATGTTTGCCAACCTTGCCGTATCGCTCATCGAGCATGAGCAGATCCTCACCACATTGCCGAAGGCGAAGGATCTGCGTCCGATCGTCGAGAAGCTGGTGACGCTCGGCAAGCGCGGTGATCTGCATGCCCGCCGTCAGGTGATTGCCCAGATCGGCAATGAAGGCGTCGTCAAGCGTCTGTTCGACACGATCGCGCCGCGCTACGCCACCCGCAACGGCGGTTATCTGCGCATCATGAAGGCGGGCTTCCGCCACGGTGACAATGCCGCCATGGCGGTCATCGAGTTCGTCGATCGCGACACCTCGGCCAAAGGCGCCGGCGACCGTGCCCGCATCGAGGCCGAAGGCACCGACGAGGAAGCCGCAGCTGCATAAGCTTCGGTTTCTCCTGAGTGAGTTTAAGGGGCCTGCGGGCCCCTTTTCGCATTCCGGAAGCGGCAAGGAGCATTTGCTGCGACTTCTTGGCTCAGCTCATGCCTTTCCGCCCAAAATAATCGGATTTCAGCGCCTTAGCCTTTCATTTTGCACAATCGTCGGGACAATGGCGCCCGACCCGGAGGATTCGGAATGCACGTAAAACGGCTGTCCCTTGTTCTACTCTGCGCCTTGATGGCGCTGGCAGTCGTGCCGGCGGCCAGGCAGGCGCTGGCGCAGGACACCAAAGCCGATCCCGGCCTGTCCGATGTGCTGACCGACCTGCTGCGCGGCGCCGAAGGCGAAAATGCCACCTCCGGTCCAGACAAGCGCGTGCCATTCGGCCGCGAGGAGGTGCAACTGTCCTTCGCGCCGCTGGTCAAGCAGACGGCGCCGGCCGTGGTCAATGTCTATGCCTCGCAAACGGCCAAGATGAGATCGCCCTTCGACGGCGATCCGTTCTTCGAAGAGTTCTTCGGCCGTTCGCAGCCGCGTGCGCAGTCCTCGCTCGGCTCCGGCGTGCTGGTCGATCCGACGGGCATAGTGGTCACCAATTTCCACGTCATCAAGGATGCCGATCAGGTCAAGGTCGCTACCGCGGACGGGCGTGAATTCGACAGCAAGGTGCTGCTCAAGGACGAGACGCTTGACCTCGCTGTGCTCAAGATCTCCGCCGACAAGCCATTTCCGGTCGTCGCCATCGGTGATTCCGATGCGCTCGAGGTTGGCGACCTGTTGCTGGCCATCGGCAATCCCTTCGGTGTCGGCCAGACCACAACCAGCGGCATTGTTTCGGCGCTTGCCCGCAGCCACATCGGCGTTTCCGATTCCAGTTTCTTCATCCAGACCGACGCCGCGATCAATCCCGGCAACTCCGGCGGCGCGCTGATCAACATGGGCGGCCAGCTCGTCGGCATCAACACGGCGATCTACAGCCGTAGCGGCGGCTCGATCGGCATCGGCTTTGCTATTCCTTCCAACATGGTTCGCGCTTTTGCCGATGCGGCCAAGGCCGGGCGCGACTTCTTCGAGCGGCCCTATATCGGCGCCGAATTCGAGCGCGTGACGCCGCAGATCGCCGAATCGCTCGGCATGGAGACCTCGACCGGCGCGCTGGTCTCGTCTGTCGAAGCAGCAGGGCCGGCGGCCACGGCGGGGCTCAAGGCCGGTGACGTCGTGTTGTCGCTCAACGGCACGCCGGTCGAGAGTATCGAGGCGCTGGATTACCGGATGGCGACGCTGTCGATCGGCACCAGTGCCAGCTTCGCCGTGCTGAGCAAAGGCCAGCAAGCGACGATGGACATCGCGCTGCAGCGCGCTCCGGAAGGTGCAAAACTTGCGGAAGTGACGCTGCGCGGCCGCAGCCCGTTTTCCGGTGCCAAGGTTGCTGAACTGTCGCCTCGGCTCGCTCAGCGGCTAGGCATGCGCACGGATGCCAAGGGCGTTACCGTGATCGACATCAATCGTGGCTCACCCGCAGCCGGCTTCGGCTTCCAGCCGGGCGACATCGTTCGCGAGGTCAATGGCTTGACCATCGATACCGCAGCGACCCTGGAACAGGCATCCATGCAGGAGACTCGCTGGTGGCGCTTTACCGTCGAGCGAGGCGGGCAGATACTGCGCCAGGTGTTGCGTTACTAAGCCCGAACTCGATCCTTCGGACGAGATCGCGCTCCAACGAAAAGAAGTGCATGGCCGATCTGTTCAGTGTCGATGAACCGGAAAAAGCGCCGCCCGGCAGGCCGCTGGCCGACCGACTGCGCCCGAAGAACCTTGCCGAGGTCGTTGGCCAGGAGCATCTGACCGGGCCTGACGGCGCACTGACGCGGCTCATCGGCTCAGGCTCGCTCGGCTCGATGATCTTCTGGGGGCCGCCGGGGACGGGCAAGACTACCGTCGCGCGGTTGCTTGCCGGCGAAACCAGCCTTGCCTTCGAGCAGATATCGGCGGTGTTTTCCGGCGTCGCCGATTTGAAAAAAGTGTTCGAGACGGCGAAGCTGCGTCGCACCAATGGCCGTCAGACGCTGCTTTTCGTCGACGAGATCCATCGCTTCAACCGCGCCCAGCAGGACAGTTTTCTGCCTGTGATGGAAGATGGCACTGTCGTGCTGGTTGGCGCCACCACCGAGAACCCGTCCTTCGAGCTGAATGCCGCGCTGTTGTCCCGCGCCCGCGTGCTGGTCTTCCATTCGCTCGGTGAGGACAGCATCGCCAAGCTGCTGGCGCGGGCGGAGGAGACCGAGGGCAGGGAGCTGCCGCTCGACGACGAGGCGAGGGCGATGCTCGTCCGCATGAGCGATGGCGATGGTCGCGC